>CAJXVR010000001.1 GCA_913061285.1 uncultured Verrucomicrobiota bacterium
ACCGAGATCTACACTAGATCGCTCGTCGGCAGCTCAGATGTGTATAAGAGACAGCAAAAACAGTGACTGCTGGTCCTACAGAAGAAAGGGATTCGAATGAATCCACAAACTCAGCCATGATACGAAAGATTCTCCAAGGATCTTCATTTGTGAAACCAACATTCTTTGTACTCATCTGTTTGAGATTAATCGTTTGGTTCCACTGGGCACAAGGCTGTATAATGGAACCATCGGCAGACAATCAGCGGCGTAATTCCGTTGAGACTCATAGTTGGCTAGTGGTGGCATGATGTTTCAGGCAGATAAAAAAGTAATAAAACTCTCTCAATTGACGGATTGGCGGAGAGGCATTCGCAAAAAGGGATTGAACTTGGTCGTGACCAACGGTTGCTTTGACCTCCTTCATTCCGGACATGTGCGATATCTGGAGAGTGCTCGCAATCTCGGAGATGCACTGCTGATCGGATTGAATGGAGATGAGAGCGTCCGTGCCCTAAAGGGGGAGGGGCGACCAATCAACAATGAAGAGGATCGGGCCTTGGTCTTGGCATCCCTGGCCTGTGTCGATGCCGTAAGTATTTTTCCAGAAAAGCGAGCAGACAGGTTTCTCAGTGTCTCGGCGCCGGATCAGTACGTCAAAGGTGGCGACTACACGGTTGAAACCCTTGATGTGGATGAGCGCCAGGCGGTTGAAAGAGCGGGAGGACAGATTGTCATCCTTTCCTTCGTTCCGGGAAAATCGACCTCCGCAACGATCAAACGAATCGCCCTAAGCTCCTAGAGCTCCAACAGGGGCTGGAGGTCTTCGGCTAGTCCTCGTCAAAGTTTCTTGCGACGAGCTCACCCAGCTTGTCCAAGGCATCCTCGGCGTCTCCACCTGAGGCTTCGACCGTCAAGACGGATCCAGGACCAGCGGCGAGCATCATGAGTCCCATGATACTCTTGCCATTGATGCGTTCGCCGTCCTTTTCAACAAAGACATCGGCATCAAACTGATTCGCCACCTTCACGAATAGGGCTGCTGGCCGAGCGTGAATGCCGAGCTTATTGCCTACTGTAAATTCTCTTGTCATCGTTGATATGTTGCTGATTTCAGCCATGGAGCGACGATTTTGATCTGATACTTCGAGATTGCCAACGGAATTCTAACGACTTTGTCCTGAGGCCATATTGGCGATCAGGCGATCATTGAGTTCTTTTGCAGGGTTGTAGCCGGATGATTTCAATTTTGTCTGAAAAGCGGCTACCTCAATCAGCCTGGCGAGATCTCGTCCCGGCCGGACAGGAATCGTAATATGGGGAACTTTCACCCCGAGAATTTCCACATGCTCGTCATCCATACCCAGACGGTCGATGTCCTGGCCTTTTTCCCACTGTTTGAGGCTAACGACGAGATTGACTTGTTTCTCATGACGAATGCTTCGCACCCCAAACATGGCAGCGACATTAATGATACCAATGCCACGAACTTCCATGTGATCGCGAGTGATTTCCATGCTCGTTCCCATGACGTAGTGATTATCGATGAGGGCAACCTTCGTGATGTCATCCGCCACGAGGCTATAGCCTCGTTCGATGAGGGCGAGGACACATTCGGATTTACCGATCCCGCTTTCTCCTCGAATGATGACGCCAACACCGAGAATATCGATCATGCTTCCGATCTCGGTCCCTTTTGGGGCGAACATAAGTTCAAGGGCCAGGGTGGCAAGATTGATGAACTTCATGGTAATAAGTGGCGTCTTGAAGATCGGGACCTTCGCCTTCTCCGCAGCTGCTCGAAACCCCCGATCAGGATTAAGGTTGCGAGAGAACACCACACAGGGCATCCGATGGGAGAACAGCTGCTTGTAACGTGAGGCCCGCTCTGGTGGCTTCAACGATTTCAAGTAAGTCGTTTCAGCGCTGCCGAGCGCTTGGATTCGCTTGCTGGCGAAGTAACGAGTGAACCCTGCAATAGCCAAGCCAGGACGGTTGACAGTGGGTTCCCGGATCACTTTCTTGAGCCCTTCTGCTCCCGCAATCAGTTTTAGTTCAAGTTCACTAGCGTGATCGGTATAGAACTTCTCTACGGTGATAGAGGGTTGCTTCATTCGAACTCCGGTGCTTGGTTAGAGATTGAATTCTGGACCGAGATAGATGTCCCGGGCGTGTTGGTCGTTGACGAGGAACTCGGCAGGCCCTTCGCAAACCACTCTGCCCTGATGGATCAGATAGGCGCGGTCCACGAGCTTGAGGGTTTCTCGAACGTTGTGATCGGTAATGAGAACCCCGAGATTCTGCTCTTTGAGTCGGCGAACGATCTTCTGAACCTCGTAGACAGCAATGGGATCGATCCCACTGAACGGCTCGTCGAGAAGAAGTAATTTGGGGTTTGTTACCAGAGATCGTGTGATTTCAAGGCGTCGCTTTTCACCGCCACTGAGCGTGTAGGCTTTGCTCTTGGCCAGATGACTGAGATCGAGTTCCTCAAGCAAGAATTGAAGTTGGGTTTGTCGTTCGCTCTTGCCAAGCTTGCAGGTCTCAAGAATCGCCATGATGTTTTGGGCGACGGTAAGCTTGCGGAATACCGATGGTTCTTGAGTGAGGTAGCCAATTCCCTGCCTGGCCCGCTGGTGCATCGGGAGCGCTGTGATCGGTTTGTCATCAAAGATCACTTCTCCACCGTCGGGTTTGAGAATTCCAACAACAAGATTGAAGGAGGTCGTTTTCCCTGCGCCATTGGGGCCTAGTAGTCCAACAATTTCGCCGGGATTGACGGTGATGCTTACGCCATTGACGACCTTGCGCTGTTTAAAGCTTTTTTCAAGTCCTTCGGTTCTAAGCAAGTGCTTGCCGCCGCTACTTTCTGAGGTATGGGAAGGATCTGACATTTGAGAACTTTTGCTTGAAGAGGCTCGTCGTTGTTACTCAGATTTCGGGTGCTAAACGCTGTGATGGGAGTGTTCTCACTCGGTAGGCCCCACGGCATTTGAAGGTGTTGGTTTTTTGATCCCAGATTAGAATGTCGGCTGTGGTGAGAACATTCTGCGCGACTGATCCGTTGACGATTCGAGTGCGAAGTTCCGGATCCCCGGTGAGTTCCACGACCTGTTGGAGGACGTTGAAGACGGCTTTTGCTCCGGTAGCCACTCCGTTGGTTTGTTTTAGTTCGACGGCATCGGTGGCTATCAGCTGTTCGAGTCGATTATTCTGCCCCCTAAAAAGACCCTCAAGTTGGTGGCAGGTGAGTTCCCCTTTCTCATTGACGATGCTGACGTTTCCAGAGGCGGTCATCGAGCGGATGTTTCTTAGTGATTCTTTGAACTCGATATTGAGGGTCTGGCAGGACATAGACCCTTTGGAATCAGTGACATTAACCTTGCCTTCGAAGGTTCCTATGCCGTCGACGAGTCGGTAGCGATCTGAGGTGATGGTCAGTTCTTGCTGTCCCTGGTCGCTCTTTGTGCCGGTGTCAGCGCCTGGGGTGGCGGCAATGCCTAGGAAACCACTGTTCCCGGACGATTGGCGGGGAAGCACGACGGACACTCTACCATCGGCCGAAATGTTCGTTGTTAATCCAACCTTCGATAGCCGGATCTTATCGGCGCGGCTTTGGAAGTCATCGTTGCTAATACTGCCATTGCCCGAAATGATGGCGTCTGAGAGCGCATCTCCGTCGGGAGTGAACTCAGCATAGTCTCCTTTGGCCAAGGTTTTCTTCCCATCAATCGTTTGTTCGATCTCGACCTCTGTTTGCGCCAAGATTCTTGTTACCGTTTGAGTGTCTTTCTCGATGGCGGCTGAGAGTTGTTGGCTTGAGAGTCTCCAATCGGCATCCGCTTCAGCCGTCACGTTCCCCGTGAACTCAGCGCCGGTTTCCGTAACCGAGTACGTATCTGCCTGAAGGGTGATTCTCTGAGCGGTCTGAATATCGCCCGCTTTTCCTGGAACGGGGATGGTCATTGTTGAGGCTCCGGAGACGTTAAAAAGTGGGGCCGTCGTGAGATTGGAGATCGTAATGAGGGTGCCTCCGCCGAAATAGCTTTCTGAGTTCCAACTTGGCTCTCCTTCAAGCCTTAGCGAGCCAGAACTACTCGTAGATTCGTAGTCTGCTTTGTTCCCTCTTAGTTCGGTTGTCCGGCCGTCGGAGCGAAGCTGGATTCTGACATTATCAGTGGCGGATATTCTCTGGGGTGCATCGTTGCCCTCAGGCAGCTCCACCCGCAAATGATCACAGCCCATCTTGAATCGCTCGCCTTCCGACGCTTGAACGTTTCCCTGATAGATGCCGAGGTTCGAGGCTTTATCATAGGTGAATTGGTCTGCGGTGACGTGGATGGGAATGCTGGCGACTGAGTTGGATTGAAGGGCTGCTCTGGATATGGTCGTTTCGACGCGATTTGAGATGGAGAGTTTTGAGGAGCCTTGATCCCAATTGAAGCCCAGGCCTTTGATTGAGAAGCTCCCATCGGTTGCTTTCAGGGCGATGGGACCATCCGATGAGGCGACTTTCTTTGCGGCGTCGAAGAGACATTCAGGAGCCTCAATGATCATCTTTGCCTGAGGCGGCGTTTGATCATCGAAGATTTGAATTTTGACATTCGAAATCTTCCTGGCTCCAGACTCGAGGGAATCGGCTCCATCGCCCGAGATGAGCGTCTTCATTCGATTCTCCTCCATCAAGGGCATCCGCCACCCCCCCCTAACAGTGCCTGAGGCAGGCTGCCCGAAGAGTGACTGGGACGCAAGGCAGAGAAGAATCAACCACAGCCCGGGGGTTATTCGGTGACGGAAGATGTATTCTGATTTCATGCCCTCTATTTCATTAACGGATCGAGCAACGAGTCTCGTCAATCCCGCGCCTGGGGTCAATCACCAGTCGCCTTCATCTTAGAATCATGAAGAGGCTTGCTTGCCGTATATCTCCTCGGGAGTTTGCAGCTGTTTCTCCGTAATCGTGATTGAACCATCTTCGCCGAGTGCTCTGAAGAAACAGGATTGATAACCTTCGTGACAGGCGGCTCCGGTTTGGGAGGCTTGGATGAGGAGTGTATCGCCATCACAATCGAAGGAAATCTGCTTGACGGTCTGAGTGTGACCGCTGCTTTCCCCTTTCATCCAATATTTCTGGCGTGAACGACTCCAAAAATGAGTTTTGCCGGTTTCAATGGTCGATTTTAGCGAGGCGTCGTTCATCCATGCCATCATTAGCACTCGACCCGTCTTGTAATCTTGAACGATGGCTGGAATTAGTCCATCAGCGTTGAATTTCAGTTGGGTGATAAAGTCGTTCTGTTCGTTACTAGTCATGGTTAGATCGTGCGGGTTGGAATTCCTTTGCTTGCCAGATGGGCTTTCACCTCGGCAACGGTGAACTCCCCGAAATGAAAAATACTGGCAGCTAAGACAGCATCCGCTTTGCCGTCAATTAAGACGTCTGCCATGTGGTCCAAATTTCCGGCCCCACCGCTCGCAACGACCGGCACAGACACAGATTCACTGACTTGACGGGTAATCTCTAGATCATAGCCCGCTTTGGTTCCATCGGCATCGATGCTATTGAGCACGATCTCTCCCGCCCCTAGGTCGACGGCTCGTTTGGCCCATTCTAAGGCATCCAGTCCTGTGTCTTTTCTGCCGCCGTGGGAAAAGACACGCCACTCCTGCTCACTGATCTTCTTGGCATCGATCGACGTGACGATACACTGACTACCAAACTTCTCGGCTCCTGCGGTTATGAGTTCGGGATTTGAAAGGGCGGCCGAATTGATGCTCACCTTATCGGCGCCGGCTTTCAGCATGACACTCATGTCCTCAAGGGTCCGAATTCCTCCCCCGACCGTTAGGGGCATAAAACACTTGTCTGCTGATCGTTCGATCACATCGACCATGGTTTGGCGTCCATGGGCACTTGCGGTAATATCGAAGAATACCATTTCGTCGGCACCCTGCTCATTATATCGAACGGCTAGCTCGACCGGATCACCGACATTTTTAAGCTCTCCCGCTTCGGCCTTTCCGAATTGGACTCCACGAGTGACATGTCCGTCATGGACGTCTAGGCAAGGAATGACACGTTTTGCGAGCATCTGGTCCAAATAAAAAAGAAGCGCCCCTGTAAATCAAGGGCGCTCGCTGATTAATTGTTATTTTGATCGTCCCACTAAGCCCCGCTGGGGTCAACAGAAAGAGGGGATTGCCTCAGTGATACGACGACCTCAAGTGATCAAGCAGGACTAAAGCGTCCGTTGGCGTTCTTGAACTGCTTGTTGGCGTAGAGTACTGCGTTGAGTGAGTTGACAGGATTGTCTGATGAGAATTTGTATCCCAACTTATCGATCGCATCGAGGATCTCGACTTTCGTCAGCGGTTTCTTGCCGGTGACCTGTCGGACCGCTTCTCGAAGGGATATTTTGTTTCTAATCCTTTTGACGACCCGGCTTCTCAGGCCTAGGCCTAGGCCTGGGAGAGGAGGCCCATCGCTGTGCAGAACTTCGTTTATTTGAGCAAGACGCTCCTCAAGCTCCGCCTTTTCCTTAACAAGGCTTTGACGGAGGCTGACATATTGTTTTAGTGAATCGGATCTCATGCACTGGAAAAATTATTGCCACTTGTATAGTTTGTAAACAGCTTTGTTGGTCTAATTATTGGTTTTTTAGAGATCGATTAAGGTTTATTTAGATGTGGTAAAGTGTTTTCAATTGACTCCTGTATCATCCAAACGACCCCTGTTTACAGTCAACTTCGGTCTGTCTGCGGTGGGTTAGATAGAGGGAACTACTAGTGTCATAGTTTAGACAGGATGTGAAAAATCTGAATAGTAGCAAGAGGAGAACGTCCATATCATTGAGTCCTACTGAGGCCATCAACTTTGAGAGCTCCGCCGAATTGGAAGCTAAAAGAGTTTGCGAGACAGCGACGGCCCTGGTAAGCCTTGGCAAGATAGTTTTTTGTCTTTTTGTTTAATGTGTAAGTATCTGATGAGAACGAATTTGTACCTATTAGCGATCGTCTTGACGGTAGGCTGTGCCTCCCCTGGTGTGAGAAACCCTTCGGGTGTTCCTGTCACTGAAATGAGGGCTGATGAACGTGGCTTTGTGACGGGGACTGGCATTGAATCCCAGGATCTTGTGACGGTGACGGACAGGATGGCTCGTAGTATCTTGGATACGCCGGAGATTCAGAATTTTGGACAGATACCCCGGGTTGCTTTGGACCCTGTGATCAATGAGACCCGCTTTCCGATCAACAAGGATATTTTCCTTACTCGGATCCGGACGCAGCTAAACCGAAATGCCCGTGGCCAAGTTCGCTTCCTCGCTCGTGAACGGCTCGAGGCCCTGGTGGCTGAAAGAGATCAAAAGCGCTCAGGAGCGTTTACGAGCACGACTGACTCACGTGTGCAGGAGTTCAAGGGGGCAGACTTTTTCTTAACCGGCAAGCTACAAGGGATGACAACTCGCAGTTCGGCGGGTGTGAGTGACTATGTTCTTTACAGCTTTCAGCTGATCGATGCGCGAACGACAGATATTCTTTGGGAAGATTTTGCTGAAATCAAGAAGCAGGGCTTAGAAGATGCCGCCTATCGGTAAGGAATGTTCATTCGATTTCTCAGAGTTCACTGTGGGCCGGTATTCTTAGTCGTGCTCTGTGTGGCTTGCGCCACAACAGACTTCCGCCCCCAGCCTGTTCGCACGGGTGACCTAGTTCGCGACGGTTGGGCGGCGATCACGAACGGTCCCGTGGAAGACCGCGTGCTTTGGCAGTATCGAACCGGTCTGGAATTGATTCGGAGGGAGCAATTCGGATCCGCCGCCGGGCTTTTTGATGATGCGCTAGACCTTGTTGGCGGTCGCTATGGGACAGATCGCAGTGCGAAGAAGTCACGAGGCTATTTTTCTGATGAATCGACCAAGACCTACATCGGTGAGCCGTACGAGCGGTCGATGGCCTACTATTTTCGGGGCTTGATCTATTGGCAGCAGGGCGAGATTGACAACGCTCGCGCCTGCTTTCGAAGCGCTCAGATTGAGGATAGTGATGCAGAGGGGCAGGAATATGCCGGTGACTACGTGTTGATGGATTACTTAGATGGTCTTGCGTCGCATCGCTTAAACGGATCCGGATGGGATGCCTACCAACGCGCCACCAACTCGGCAACACTGGTGATTCCGGAGCGTTTTGAAGGGGTAGGTAATGTCCTTTTCTTTGTCGACTATGGGAATGCACCGGAAAAGTACGCGGCAGGTGAGTATCGTGAGAAATTGAAATTTAGAGACGGTGGGTCTCGAGCGATTGAAGTCATTATTAGATCTGGTGAACGGGCCATTCATCTGGGGGCCATGGATGATTTGTCGTATCAGGCGTCGACCAGGGGCGGCCGGGTCATGGATCACATCCTGGCTAATCAAGCCGTCTTCAAGCGAACCACTGAGACATTAGGGGACGCCGCTCTGGTCAGTGGGCTAATTCTGGCACAAAATCGGAAGACTCAAGAGGCGGGCTTAGGTATTGCGGCCGTGGGCCTCGTGAGCAAAATGTTCTCGGCGGCAACGACCCCCCGTGCCGATACCCGTGCCTGGGACAATCTTCCCAAATTCCTGACGTTTGGATCGATGCGGTTGCCCCCCGGAAGGCACGATATCAAGGTTGAGTTTCTCAATGACCGTCGGGAGGTCATTGAAACGCTCAGTCAAACATTTCAGATTGATGTGAATGCGGCATCCGCCGACACCGTCATCATTGTATCGCAGTTTAATAAGAAGGACCCGACACTATGACAATAAAGGCTATTTCACTATTTACGATTTCTGTGCTGGCGAGTGGTATTCTTTCAGGTTGCCGAACTGAGGGAGCGTTCAAGCCCGTCAATACAGCAAAATATGACTACGAGAACTATGAGCCGTTTGTGTTGATGGATCGCTCTGTTCAACGTTCTGTGACCGTGGCTGGAATCCAGGAGACGGTGAAAGAGGATGGTCGCTTAGAGGTGATCGCGAATGTTCGAAATCGAGTGAATCGCCGGATCCAAGTCCAGGTCAGTTGTGTCTTCAAGAATGAGAACGGGTTCTCTACCGGCGATGAGACCCCTTGGAATACGCTCATTTTGACTGAGGCAGAGCAGCAGAGTGTTTCCTTCGTTTCCTCTAACGCAAAGGCGCGGAAATACACTATCAGAGTTCGGCAAGCTCGCTAAACGGGTATCCTGAGTTGTCTTTGAGGCTAATCGGATTTATGAGGCGCTCCTAATGCCCTCATTTATCGACATAACGCCTCCCAGGATCGAATGGATTTTGGTGCTGGTCATTCCGAGAGAATCCATTGAACGTGCGACCCCCTGCTGAGCTGGATAGTGCTTCAGGCTCTCGAGAATGTAACTATATGCGGCGGCATCACTGCAGAATACCTTGCCAAACACGGGCACCATCCAAGCGAGATACCCGAAGTATAGGCGTCGCCAGAGAAGGTTTTCTGGCTTCCCAAAATCTAGGATCAAGAGCTTACCCTGAGGTTTGAGGACGCGATAGAGTTCACGAAGGCCCGACTCAAAGTCGGTGAGATTTCTGAGTCCGTAGGCGATTGTGACCAGATCAAAGCTCTGATCGCTAAAGGGCAAGTTCATCGCATCCGCTTCGATAAAGTTCGCCTTCACGAGGGCGCTGTTTCTCTGGCGCGCTTTCTCTAGCATCCCTGCAGAGAAGTCCACTCCGGATACATCGGCCCCTTTTTTTGCCAAGGCGAGGGCGATGTCTCCCGTTCCGCAACAGACATCGAGGGCCGATTTCCCTTCGATGGGATGTGCGAGTGATAGGAGTTTGCGCTTCCAGTAACGATGGAGTCCAAGGCTTTGGACATCGTTGACAAGGTCATAGCGGGGAGCTATTTGATTGAACAGCCCCTTAACTCGCGTGGCCCGTTCGTTTCGGCTCGCTCCATAATATGAATTCACGCTGGGCATGGGGTCTTTCGCTCTACTGATTCGTTAATCAAGGTGGCACATGCTGGCCGGAATTGCTACAAGGGGGCCACAAGAAAAATGCTCGAATTTAAAGAAGCTCTCAAGCGTGTCTTGGCAAAGATGCCCCGCCTTGGTGTTGAAGCTGCCGAATTGGCGGCTCTGAATCGCCGTGTTTTGGCCGATCCTCTCTACTCGAATATCGATCTCCCCGTCGCGGATAATTCCTCGATGGATGGATACGCGCTTCGAGCTCAAGATGTCGAGGGGGCGAGTCGTGATAATCCGGTGACTCTGGAGGTTCTCGGTAGCATTCCAGCGGGTGAGCTGTCGGATGCGGAACTGGTTCCTGGATCGTGCGTCCGGCTATTTACTGGCTCGTTCCTGCCTCGTGGTGCCGATGCTGTGATCATGCAGGAAGACACCCAAGCCGATGGGAATGTGATTCGTTGTCTCGACCAGGTGAAACCATGGGAGAATATCCGGTTTAAGGGCGAAGATGTAAAGAATGGGACGCTGTTGATTGGCGGCGGCACTCGCTTGAGTGCTCGGCACTTGGGTTTGATTGCGGCTCTTGGTAAAGCCCAGATCACTGTTTCTCGTCAGCCCAAAGTCGGTATTCTTGCCACGGGGCATGAGCTGCAAGAGGCGGGAAGCCCGCTAGCTCCAGGGGCCATCTATGAAAGTAATCGTCTAATTCTCAGCGAGCTGGTCCGGCAAATTGGATGTGAACCCAAGGTGTATCCTTTGGTAGACGATACCATGGAAGCAACGCAGAAGGCCCTCAGTGTTGCCGCCGCTGAGAACGATGCCTTGTTGACTAGCGGAGGTGTCTCAGTTGGGGATTATGACTTGATCCGTCCGGCGATTGAAGCAATCGGAGGTAAGATCGATTTTTGGCGGGTTCGATTGCGGCCAGGGAAGCCCTTTGTCTTTGCTGAAATCGGGGGGAAGCCACTTTTTGGTCTGCCAGGGAATCCTGTCTCTGCGGTGACCACTTACATGGTGCTGGCTCGGCCCGCATTGCTTCAGATGCAGGGAGCGGTAAATATCGAATCCGAGAAGAGACTATGCCGTTTGAGTGAAGCGATTGAAAATCGGTCAGATAGACCTCATTTTTTCCGTGTCTGTCTGGATGAAGCGGACGGACTCTCCTCAGCAGGATTACAAGGCTCTCACGCTCTTCAGAGCCTTTCAAAGGCTGATGGATGGCTCTGTGTAGAACCCGGTCAGGCTCTATCTGCAGGTGATTCTGTCTCGGTAATGGTTTGGGACGATTGATCACCGAATGCCGGTCGAGTTCGACTAGAAGGACCGGGTTGGTAGCTCGAAGACAGCGGGACGATTCTTGATCGACTGCCTGACGGTGCTGTTGTTGAACAGTCCCGAGCTTCTTGAGGAAGTCGCGGATTCAAATGCTGAGCCCGAAAAGGCATCGCCGAGTGCCGACGGTGAAGCAATGCTCGATCCGATCGATTGTCCAAAGCCATCTGAGATCGAAGACTGTATCCTACTCGCCCCGAAGCCAGTCGTCGCGGCGGAATCAAAGCCGCTCAAAGCCGTCGCGGACTGTCCTGCTGAGGTCATATCCATCACGGTAGTATTCAAGAGTTTTTCAAAGTCCGTACTCGGAGCCTGTTGGGCTTGTGCTCGAATTCCCAATTCGACAAATGGATCGCTGAGTCCTTCCAATTGGCTGCTTGCCATCTGAGCATTGACCAGGTTTTCGGTAGTTGTTGAGACGTTCTGATTCCCCGTGACTTTGGCTGGCTCGTCAAAAATGTTCGTCAAACGGCCTTGGTAATACTTTGGTGTGGCAAAGCTATCTTGGGCGCGCTTCTCTTGATCGTCCTCCATCTCACCATCTAGGTTCTTACCATCGGAATAGTTGGTGTCGGATTTTCGGTTTCGCTGTGAACCGGTTCGGCTCCGTCGTTCGCGTTTGTCGTAGTAGCTAGCAAAGGCGGTCTTCTCAGTAGATTGAAACCCTCTGCTTCGGTTGGAAGAAAATTCAAACTCATTGAGATCAATGTCGGACGAGAGATCGCCAGAACTGAGCAAATCTTCGGGATCTTGAAGCATCCAGTTTTTTTGCTTATCAAGTGCTTTTAGAAGGCGTCGCTTCGAATTGAGGCGCGATTGCGAGTTCATCGGGTTCTGCCAGGTCGCCATGACCCCATCGACAGAACTATGACTCTTGTCAAAGACGCTTGCATCCGGATTGACAGGGACGTTCTTTAACTCCTCTTTTGGGAGTCTAATCTTGCTGTTGGAATTTGAAAAAAGCACTCGCTCTCCCGCGACGCCGGCGACAAGGGACCAGAGGAAACTGATACCAAGAACGGCGGTGAAATACTGATGAAATGTCGAACGATTCTTCATGCCTTTTTGATTACAGATGCCATCAGCTTCCTGGTTTAGATGCCTTCTTGCAAAAACTGTTCAATCTTTGTGTTTCTTCCTGGCCCTGTCAAAGTGTCTTTTGCTCTGATTGAGCTTGATTGGGGCTGAGGATTTAACTTTGCTAAGGGTGTATTGAGCAAGTTTACTGGAATGACGATGAGAATACTAATGATAGCCCTCTGTTTGACCTTGTTGCCAACCCTGATGGCTGAGGACAAGAAAACGGTCACCAAGAAGGCCCCGGAGGGATACTACGACCTTGAATCACCGCAAGCTGCGAGTGTCATTAAACGGTTTTCCAGCTTGGTCATCCTCGATATCAGGACGCCCAAAGAATTTGCGGCGGGGCACCTTAAAGGGGCCAAGAATCTTGATTTCTTCAGTGATAATTTTGGATCGCTCCTCGATAAACTGGATAAATCAAAGGGCTATGTCGTACACTGCGCTTCTGGAGGGCGCTCAGGCCGCTCGATGAAAACCTTTAAGGATAAAGGGTTTAAGACGGTCTATCACATCGCAGATGGCTATAAGGGCTGGATTGCCGCCAAGTTACCTGTTGTTGCTAACTAGGTTGCTAGCTTCCGGGTTTGATGGCCGGGGACTCTCGAAGATCCGCCGGAAGATTGTCAGGGTCGAAGGTCTCCACGTTCATCTGAATGAGGCTCTTTAGAGGGTAATTGAACTCCAAATTCCCGCCCGAACGGTCGACGAGCACGGTGATTCCTACGATCGAGGCCGGTGTGGATTCCACGATGTCGATCGTTTCTTGGACCCGTCCCCCTTTGGTGACCACATCTTCCGTGATCAGCACCTTTTCGTCTGGCGATAGTTTGAAACCCCTTCTCATCACCAGTGAGCCGTTTTCTTTTTCCACGAATATATAGCGGAGGCCAAGTTGTCGGGCGATTTCCTGCCCGATCACAAGGCCGCCCATAGCTGGCGCGACAACCGTGGTTGCTCCCAAGTCCTTTACCTGCTCGGCGATGGCACGACCGAAGCGTTCCACGATAGGCATCTGTTGGAGGGCTTGGGCACACTGAAAGAATTCTCGGCTGTGTAGCCCACTTCTCAGAAGGAAATGGCCATTTAACAGTGCCCCGGTCTCTCTAAACAACTGAAGTGCTTCGTCGGATGTCATGCGGCGAATTAACTGGGCAGTGGCAAAATTGGCAAATCAATATCGAAAAAACACGTCTTGGAAGGGGGGATCGGTCTATTTCTCATTGATATCAGCGAAATTGCTACGAAACGGGCGATTTTGATCCGGCAAATATTATCCAAAATTCTTTGAAATATTCTTCAGAATTGGGTGTCATATAGGGCAGTGTGTCAACAATGGACACGTTTCTAAGAAAAAATTAAAAGAATAGTCATGATCAAGTTTGTAAAATATCTGACCGCAATCGCCTTGCTCGCATCCGTTTCTACTGTTGCTGGTGAGAAAGAAGCCAAGGTCGCAACGAAGGCTGAGTGTGCTGCTTCTGAGTGCACACAAAAGCAATTGACCTTGAAGATTGATGGCGCTGCTTGCGAAGCAACCTGTGCTGCTCTAGACAAGGTTCTCACCAGCCTTGAAGGTGTCAAAGCTGAGAGCTGCTCGAAGTCTCACGTCACGAAGGTTTCCTATGACTCAGCCAAAGTGAAACCAGAACAGGTTTTCGCTGCATTCAAAAAAGCGGGTGTTAAGGTTGAAGGTCAGCAAATCGAGCTTGCTGTCAACGGGATGGCCTGTGGTTCTTGCTCAAGCAAAGTTAGCAAGGCATTGACCAAGCTTGACGGTGTGTTGAATGGTTCTGCTTGCCACCAAAGCAAGAAAGCCACTGTTTTGTTCGATCCTTCTAAGGTCAAGTCTGAGCAAATTGTTGCCGCTATTAACTCGACCGGTTTCAAAGTCGGCGAGGCTGCTGCTTCGGCAAATTAAGTTGTCTCTCAGGATCTTGTAGATCTCTTATTCGTGGCCGGCTTCCGTGGTTGGAAGCCGGTTCTTTTTTGCCCTAACTCACAGGACCATCTTGACGCCATCGATCGCTCTGAGGTCTTGATCTAGTCGCATCATGAGTTCATGGGTTTCAAGCTCGAGCGCGATTTCATAACTCATATACTTCCCGCCTTTTGATTGGGCGCTTGGTTGAAATCGCTGATCGGAGATGCCATTGGCTTCAAGGGTGCGATTCAGTTGGAGATGGATCCCTTCTAGCGAAATGGTGATAACCTTGAAATGACAGGTTGTAGGAAAAAGCGCCTCTCGTTCTTCTTTTGTCAGGTGTCTCATGACCGCCCTGAAAGTGGCGACTTCTGTTCTCTAGGTAAAGAACCAATCTGGAGAGATCTTGGCCTTCCATCTGTCTTCAGTGGCATAATGATCGAGCCTAGAGATACTCGTCTGTTTCAAGAAAGACAGCATAGGTGGGGCCATCAACGTTTTCCTGTTGCGGTAAAGATATGTCCTGGTTGTTGAGCTACGAAGCCCTTCATCTCAAGCTGGAGTAGAGTGACACTCACGGCTGCGACGGACAGGCCTGAACGCCGCGTTATCTCGTCAATGTGTGTTTCCTGAGCTTCTATAAGATCGAGCAAGTCATTCTCTGCCTGATTGAGAGCTACTGCCGGAGATTCATTGGGGCGATTAAGGCCAGGAAACAGATACTCAAACTCACTAAGAATATCCTCCTGCGATTCACAAAGTTTAGCGCCATTCTTTATCAGTTGATGACAGCCTTTGCTCTGCGGAGAATGGATTGGACCAGGGATGGCAAACACTTGCCTGCCATAGTCGTTTGCCATGTTGGCTGTGATCAGAGCGCCGCTCTTGGTGTTTGCCTCAATGACGACGGTGCCAAGACACATTCCAGCTACAATACGATTTCGAATCGGGAATGTTTGTCGATCGGCTTGTCGATTGAACGGGAATTGTGTTAGGACGGCTCCGTGTTGAGCAATTCGTTCAAACAACTCTCGGTTCTCTGGAGGATACACTCGATTGATCCCGTTCCCGAGAACACAGAGCGTCCGGCCCTGCGCGCTGAGGGCGCCTACGTGAGCCGCCGAGTCGATTCCTCTCGCACCGCCGCTTACAATGCAAACTCCGGCGGCTGCCAGTTGACGCGCGAGCTTTCTTGCGGTCTCTCTACCATAATGGGTGGATCTCCTGGCTCCGACAATGGCAATGCCCGAGTGGTCTGAAGGTTTTAGGCTACCCTTGATGTAGAGGACGATGGGCGGGTCATAAATCTGTGAGAGTTGAGGGGGATACTCGCTGTCACGGCCGGTAATGATCCGGCAGCCGAAGGCCTCACATCGTGCCAACTCTGCCGCTAGATCGATTGTTTGTTCCCAGGTGGTTATCGAGTGGGCGATCTCTTCTCCGATACCTGGAACTTGTCTGAGAGCGGCTTTGCTGGCTTGAAGAATCCGTTCTGGGTCGGTGAACGTTTCGAGTAGTCGACGGACGGTTACCGGCCCGATGCTCTCGAGCATGTTTAGAATGACGAGTGATTCTGTAGAAGTCATAACACTGTTTACATCGGGGTTCCTTGGGGTGATGTCAATGAAGAAAAGTGGGGATACTCCTGAAATGATGTTTTTCTGAATCATTGCTTTCTCCCGGCGGAGGTATTAGTACCTTGGCCAATGCAAACGGCGTTTAAAGAGTGGACGGTCGTAGTTGATGCGCTTGAAAAGGGGAATCAGATTGTGATCTTGCGTAAAGGTGGAATCCGCGAAGGGAAAGCAGGGTTTCGAGTGGATTCAGAATCGTTCTGGTTGTTCCCGACTCAGTTCCATCAACAACGAGAAGCCGTGATTGCTCCGGCTCAGGAGCGATACGATCGCATAAAACGGGCGGATGATGATAATGACTCCCTATCAATTCGATCCTTTGCCAAGGTGGAGCAACATTTGGAGCTCGAGAGTTGGGACACGATCTCTCGACTTCAGGCGCTGCATATCTGGCGTGAGGAAGTGATCAAGGAACGTTTTGAGTGGGGGCAGAAGAAGGGGCTCTTTCTGATGATCGTCCGGGTTTATCAGCTCCCCACTGCTATTGAGATGCCAATGTTGAAGCAATATGGGGGATGTCGCTCGTGGGTCGAACTGGCGCCTTCGATGCCGGCTCATGGCCTAAGGCCTGTGCTGGACGATAGGCAGTTTGAGCAACAGCGAAATGCACTGAGTGACCTGCTGAAATGAACACCCCGGGACTCATACTCGCCTCCCAATCACCGCGTCGAAAAGACCTTCTAGCGACTCTGGGGATTAGCTTTGAGATCGTTGCGAGCGGTGTTGAAGAAGTGGTCCACTCTGACGACGGGCCTAGGGGCCTCGTATTGGAAAATGCGCATCGAAAGGCAGCTGATATAGCGAGATCGTTTCCCGATTGTTGGGTGCTGGGCTCCGACACCGTGGTTGCCCTGGGAGATCGGACTCTTGGGAAACCAAAATCGCTCGGAGAGGCTGCTTCAATGCTTGGTGCGCTTCAAGGGCAGGTTCATGAAGTGTTTACTGGAATCTGTCTTCTGAGGAATGACGAAAAGGAGCATTGGGCAGAGGTGACAAGAGTGGGGTTCAGGCGGCTTTCACCGGATCAGATAGCAAACTATCTGGAGCAGATCGACCCCCTCGACAAGGCGGGAGCCTATGCCATTCAAGAGGGGGGGGAGAGGATTGTTAGTTGTGTTGAAGGGTCGCTGAGTAACGTGGTTGGTTTACCCTTGGATTCCTTAGAACCAGTTCTCGAACGACTAGGTATAAAGTAAAAAGCGACTCCCCCTCGTCAAGAGTGGGGAGCCGCTTTTGCGTCTGGAATTTGAAATGAACTATTGTGGCATAGCCAACTCAACACCAGAGGGCCATTTGGCTCCCTGATCGATCCATGCTCGAACCAGGCCGATTTGTGCCTTGGTCAATTGAGGATACTTTTCCCGCTTGTCGATGGGTGGCATTTCTAGCTCTTCTACTAAATCACCGATGAAGTGAACGAGTGGGCTTGCTGCGCTCTTACCGGCGATTATCGCAGCTTCTTTGCTGCTACCGCCCTTGAGGGTGGTTTCTCGCTTGTTCATGAAGTATTTGCTTTTTGCCCGGGGTTTAGCCCCATGACATCCAAAGCATGATTTCTCGAAGAGCGGTTTGATTTCCTTCACGAAATCGACCTCTGAGCTCGCTGCTGCTGGTAGTTTGCTGACATCAACATCCTCTGCTGCCAAAGATCCCGATGCGATTGCGATGCCCATGAGGGCTCCAAGAACTGTTTTCTGATACATCTTCATTGTCATTCTAAGCTATCTTCAATGAATAGACGCCCTAGGCGGGTTCGCTATTCAAGATTCTTCGCTCAATTAGTGTTGTCGGCCTTAAACGTTAACCCACTGCCGTGATGAAGCCGAGTTGAGGACGGCATCGCATACCTTCTGGGTTTCAAGCGCTTCTCGGAATGTTGGGCTCGTTGGCGTGCCTTTGGCTAGATTATCGAGGAAATCCGCGACATGATGCACGAAGGTATGCTCGTAACCGATCTGCAAGCCTGGGACCCACCACTTGTCCATGTACGGCATATCGCCGTCGGTGACGTGGACGGATCTCCATCCACGGACGAGTGGATCATCGCCGTGGTCAAAGTATTCTAAGCGATGAAGATCGTGAAGATCCCAGCGAATCGAAGCGTTTTCGCCGTTTATCTCAAGTGTGTAGAGTGCCTTATGGCCACGGGCGTAGCGTGTGGACTCAAAGAGTCCGAGAGAACCGTTGCCGAAGTGGCACATGAATGAGCAGGCGTCATCGATCCCTACTTTTTCCACTTTTCCGGTCAGACTGTGCATTCGTTCTTTGACGAAGGTTTCTGTCATCGCACTCACATCGGTGATTCCCCCGTTGAGCCAAAGAGCGGTGTCAATACAATGGGCAAGGAGATCTCCGGTCACACCGGAACCGGCTGCGTTGACGTCGAGACGCCAAAGAGCCTCACCACCTTGTGGGAGATCCGATGAGATGGTCCAGTCCTGGAGGAAGTTGGCTCGGTAGTGAAAGATTTTCCCTAGTCGGCCCTCGTCGATGAGTTGCTTTGCTAGGGACACGGCTGGGACACGCCGGTAGTTATACCAGACGGTATTTGCCACACCGGCTTCCTCGATGACCTTGACCATTTCTTCACCCTCCGGGGCATTCATTGAGAGAGGCTTCTCACAGAGAATCATTTTTCCAGCTTTGGCGGCTGCGATGGCGATCTCCGAGTGGGTGTTGTTTGGCGTGCAGATATCAACGGCGTCGATATCATCCCGAGCAATAAGGGCTTTCCAATCCGTTTCGATGGATTCATAGCCCCAATTGTTGGCAAATGCCTTAGCGTTCTCTTCGTTTCGGCCGCAGACGGCTTTGAGTTTGGGCCGGTATTCTAGATCAAAGAAATTATTGACCTTGCAGTAGGCGTTGGAATGGGTGCGACCCATGAATCCATAACCGATAAGGCCGATGTTGAGATTCTTCTTTTCGCTCATAATTCTTGTGAAATGTTGTCGATCGTTCTGCGATCAGGTTATTCGCTCCAGCCGTGGGCGTTCCGGACGGCTACCATGGAGGCAAGAATGCTATTCCACGTTTCTGGCTTCATCATGACATCATTAGGGAACATGCACCCATCCCAGCAGATGTGGCGGCATTTCTTGGTGACGTTTCCATTCTCGTCTCTTAGCCAATGACCTGCATCTTGAGCAATTGAAAGTTTTCCATTCGGATCGTCGGGTAGGCAATGACGGCCCGTCTTGTCATGAGATCCTGAGCCCTTGACCGTGGCATCATTCTGGGCGACATGAAAATCAGTCGTCCAAGGGCGAAGCGCAGCCGTGAGTGTCTTGAGAGCAGATTGAAGCACGTCTCCGTTTTCCCAGGAAAAGTCTGCGGGTAGAATACGATCTTCAGGAGCATTGTAGCCAAGCGTATAAAGGAGGGTGTGCGCCATGTCGGCTTGAAATCCGAGAACGTCAGGCTGATTGACGGTTTCTAAGAGTTTAACCATCTCCTTCCAACTATGCATGCCGCCCCAACAGATCTCGCCTTCGGCGGCCAAGGTTTCACCGTGATCGGCGGCGATTTTGCAGCTTTCGCTGAAGGTGGCCGCGATCTTATTGGTGCCTTCGGGATCAGCTGCCCAGCTGGCGACATCCACAGCGGAGTCAATTCGAATTACACCGTTGGGCCGAACCCCCATGTCTCGGAGCGTCTTAGCGATTCCTGCTGCCTTGCGGACCTGTTCCACGAATTTTCCGCGCTCGGTAGCATCGCCCATCGAGGAGCCGCCACCGGTGGGGGGCCAAACTGGTGCAACGACGGAACCAATGACCAGATTTCTTGATTGGACCTTTTCGGCGAGACGCTTGAGATCGTCTTCGGTGGAATCAATACTGACGTGAGGGTCACTGAGGAAGAGATCTGTCCCTTCGAATTTATGGCCATCGACTTCGGCCGCGGCCGTCAAGTCGAGCATAGTGTCAAGATCGATAGGCGGCTCGGAATCGGGCCCTTTACCGACCACTCCGGGCCATGCTGCATTGTGTAGCTTCGGATAATTGTTTCCAGCCGTATTTTCGCTCATGCTAGTTCTCAGTTAGTTCGGATAAGTCCTGTGGTTTTGGACGAAAAGATAGTCAGTCAACCTTGAATTTAAAGGAATTTCTTTGGGAGTATCACTTGAGTTCAGACCTGTGCTTTCGAACTTGCCCTGGTTGTTCTTGTTTGAGTTTTTGTCTGGATGGCAATTAGTAGAGTGACTGCCTCTATGGATTGACGGGATTTGCTGGCCTGCTGTCCATGGGAGCCTTGAGCCTGGACGGTTTCACTTGCGGTCCGCCCGCGAGTGATCGTTAGTTATCTGAGTTGGCGCGTCCTTTCATCCGACCAACAATCTGCTGGCTCGCATTCCGATGAATGCGGCGAAGAGGCAGGAGAGAATTGACCCAAGGACATTCATAAGGGCCGCATTCGTTTGGCCTTTTTCAAAGAGTTGTAGGGTTTGCAGGCTGAAGGACGAAAAGGTCGTGAACCCTCCGAATAGACCGATGAGAAGAAAGCGTTGAAGCGGCAGATTCACCATGGGCCCTTTTCCTTGGACGGCCAGGGTAGCGAAGAATCCAATGGCTAGCGAACCCACGACATTGACAATGAAAGTGCCCCAAGGGAATGCAGGGCCAAAGCGATTCAAGGTTGTGAGAGCGATCCAATGGCGAGCCATTCCACCGAGGGCGCTTCCTATTCCGACCAAGAGATAGTCCATGGTTTCGTTGTCCTTCGATTCGGGAGAGAGTAATGATCAATCGTGTTCAGCCGCTAGTTGACTCACAGGCTAGGAAAGGATGGGTGAGACGACGTGTCCATGGACGTCGGTCAGACGGAACCGGCGCCCCTGGTGCTTGAACGTCAAGCGTTCGTGATCGATGCCAAGGAGATGGAGGATCGTTGCTTGAAGGTCGTGGACGTGGACGGGATCTTGAACGGCATTCATACAGAGCTCGTCGGTTGCGCCATAGCTCATTCCCGGTTTGATTCCGCCACCAGCCATCCAGATTGTGAACGCATAGGGATGGTGGTCACGTCCCCATCGTTCTCGATCGTCTAGTTTTCCTTGGATGAAAGGAGTTCGACCGAATTCTCCTCCCCAAATTACAAGCGTGTCTTCCAGCAGACCGCGCTGTTTTAGATCGCGAACGAGGGCTGCAGATGCTTGATCGGTATCGCGGCACTGATTGTAAAGTTCCGTGGTAATGCTGTTGTGTTGATCCCAACCGGCGTGCATGAGCTGGACGAATCGGACATCTCGCTCGACCAAGCGCCGAGCCATCAGGCAGTTGTAGGCGAAGGATCCCTGCTCTTTGACGTCAGGGCCGTACATCTTGAGAGTGTCTTCAGATTCGTCAGAGAAATCAGTGAGCTCTGGGACGCTTGTTTGCATTCGGTAAGCCATTTCGTACTGGGCAATACGAGAGTTGATCTCGGGGTCGCCAAAGTCGTGAAACTGTCTCTTATTGAGCGTGCTAAGATCATCGAGAATGCCTCGCCGTACGGCTTGGCTGACGCCCTTGGGATTCGAAAGGTAGAGGACCGGTTCCCCCTTTCCTCGAAATTTGACTCCTTGATGTTCCGAAGGAAGGAATCCGGAGCCCCAATAGAAGTCATAGAAAATCTGCCCGCAGGTCGTATTCTTCGTCACAGAGGTCATGACGACATATGAGGGGAGATTTTCATTGGCTGTTCCGAGGCCATAGTTCAACCAGGCGCCGATGGTGGGGCGTCCAGGAATTTGGCCGCCCGAGAGAAGTAGCGAAATGGCAGGGGCGTGGTTGACGGCATCGGTATGCATGCTCTTCACGAAGCAAAGTTCGTCTGCGATCGAACCGATATGAGGCAGAAAGGCGCTGACGGTTGCTCCGCTCTGTCCGTGTTGCTTGAAGGGTTCAACTGGGGCTAGCATCAGTTTGCCATCAGCCTTGCCGGTCATGGTGCTAAATCGTTTTCCGGAGACAAAAGAATCTGGAACGGGTTTCCCATGTAAGGCTGCCAAACTTGGTTTTCCATCGAAGAGCTCGACGTGGGTAGGGCCACCGTTTTGAAAGAGATAGATCACTCGCTTGGCCTTCGGGGCAAAATGGGTGAGCCCCTGAAGTGCAGTCTGGCTATTGGGTGACGCTGCTTTGAGATCTTTGGCGAGGAGCGAGGCTAAGGCAGCCGTGCCCAGCCCCAAGCTGGATTGCCCCAGGAAATGGCGCCGAGTCATTCGCTGTCGCTGTTCCATCGTTGGCTTCATTGTTTCGAGAGCGTTTCGTCCAGGTTTAGAATCAGACTACAGATAGCCGTGTAGGCGGCATGATCGATGGGATCAAGATCAGGAGCGGCGCTGTGCTGACCTTCAGCGAGTAAGGCGTCCGCCATGGCCGGGGCGGATCCATAGCGTTCCTTGAGCTGGGCGAGACGGTTTTCAAGGATAGCTTTTTCTTCATCGTGCGGGGCTCGGCCAGTTGTCCACAAAAAGGCTTGGCTCAGGCGCTCAGCGTCAGACGCACTCCCGCGTATCGTGCGTTCAGCCATCGCTCTTGCCGCCTCGGTATAGGTCACATCGTTGAGCGTGGCGAGGGCGTGCAGAGGAGTGTTAGTTCGCGAGGCTTTAACGACACAGGTCTGACGTTTCGCCGCATCGAAGAACATTGTTGGGCCGATGATTCGCCGCCAGAAAGTGTAGAGACTTCGCCGGTAGAGCGCTGCTCCGGTATCGGCTTTGTATTTCTTGTTCCCGAAACTGAAATCAGCCCAGACGCCATCGGGCTGGTAGGGTTTTACGGGTGGCCCTCCGATTTGATCGACGAGAAGTCCCGCGGCAGCGAGCGCTTGATCACGAATCATCCACGAGGGGAGGCGATATCGAGGGCCTCGGGCATAAAGGAGATTCTCTGGGTCTTTCTCCAGCTTGTCTGGGCTGACCCGTGAGCTTTGTCGATAGGTGGCGGAGCGAACGAGTTGACGGTGAAGACGTTTGATGTTCCACCCTTGGTCGCGAAAGTCAGAGGCCAACCAATCGAGGAGCCGTGGGTGGGAGGGGCGGCTTCCCTGGCTGCCGAAATCTTCCGGAGTCGTGACGAGTCCTTGCCCGAAGAAGAGGGCCCATTGTCGATTGACGAAAACCCTCGAGGTGAGGGGATTTGTATCAGCGACCAGCCATTGAGCGAGGCCAAGTCGGTTTCTGGAAGCGTCTTTAGGCATGGGAGGCAAGGCACCTGGCGTGGCTGCGCTTACTGCTTCACCAGGATTGTTGTAAAGCCCACGATTGAGCAGAAATGACTCTCGAGGTTCTGCGCGGTCTGCCATGACCATGACTTTTGGAATGCGCTTTTTGATTGCCGCCAAGTGCTGACGAAGAGATTTTAGTTGCTTGAGCTTAGAGCTATAGGCTTCGAGGCTGTGGGGGAGGGATTTCACAAGGGTATCGATCTGAGCATCGCTCCGCTTCTCAAGATTCTCTTGAAGAATCGTTGCGATATCGGGCTTGTTGACTTCCTGCTTGAGTCGTTCCTCGTTGGCTTTCTCAAAGGCGATGATCGTTCTTTCGAGAGCCGCTTTCTCCTTGGTGGTCGCTCTTTGCAGTGTGAGGTCGCTGTCAGACGGGAGCTCAATGACGGGCGGTGTTTGTGGATCGCCTCCCCCTCCTGTCACTGGGGTTTGGTTGAAGAAGGCAAAGAGCCCATAGTAGTCTCGTTGACTCAGGGGATCGAACTTATGGTCGTGACAGCGGCAGCAATTGACGGTGAGCCCTAACCAGACGGTACCCATGGTTTCCGCCATATCCATGACGTAGTCGATCCGATTCTCTTCTGGAATTCGGCCGCCTTCGCCGTTGATCATGTGATTGCGATTGAAACCAGTGGCGAGGATTTGCTCGGTTGTGGGATGAGGGAGCAGGTCTCCGGCAAGTTGCTTGATAGTGAATTCGTCAAAGGGCGTGTTGCGGTTAAATTCTGAGGCTGCCCAATCTCGCCAGGGCCACATCGTTCGTTCCCGGTCTCCTTGATAGCCGTTCGAATCCGCGTAGCGAGCAGCATCTAGCCAATCCCAGACCATCCGTTCACCGTAGCGAGGTGAGGCGAGCAGGCGATCGACGAGACGCTCATAGGCGTCGGGACGTGAATCGTTCACGAAGGCCTTGATTGCTTCCGCCGTCGGGGGGAGTCCGTGCAGGTCAAGTGTGAGTCGGCGAATGAGTTCTTCTCGAGAGGCTTCTGGAGCTGGCTCTAGTGTGTTGAGCTGATGATGCTCTTGAATGAAGAGATCGATTTCGTTCGTGACCCAATCAGGGGCCGATGGTCTAGGGAGCGATGGTGTCGCGATTGGTTCGAAGGCCCAATGACGTTGCCAAGCTGCTCCATCAATGACCCACTGTTCGAGAAGAGCGATTTGTTTTGCCGAGAGCGGATGGTTTGCTTCTGGCGGTGGCATCAGTTCATCGGGATCGCTACTAAGGATTCGTTGTAGCGCTTCACTCCCCTCCGGGTTTCGTGGAACAAAAGGACCGGGAACCCCTGCCGATCCGAGCAGTCCTTCCTTGGTGTCTAGTCTCAGCCGTGCTTTTCGGTTCTCTGCATCTGGACCGTGGCATGGATAACAATGCTCTGAGAGGATGGGGCGAATATCTCGGTCAAAGTTACTGGCGGCTTCTGTCGACGCCGTGGTGCCGATCAAACCCGCCCCGATCACAGTGGATAGCATCTTGATCCAAACTGATGTTTGGCCCTGATGCCGGCGGATCCAGGGACGTTCGCTTATTGATAATTCGGTGATCAGTTTCGGCCTTATCATTCGTTGGTCAATCGGTCTCTGATCAAATCGATCGGGTCGATTTTCGTCAACGCGTAAACCTCGAGGGTTTATTCACGATTCGCGGGAGGGCGTGGGGGGATTTGTACGAGTGAATCGAAAACCGAGGAGAGAGGATTCTACTATTGTGGATCTTTTGGAATAGATAACATAGTCAATCGGCTTTATGTTTTCAGACGTCGTGAATGGATAGAGAGCAAATCTTATGACTGCCAATAGTCCCGTAAACGAACTAGAGGAGCATGAATTGTGTTACGCTTGTCTTGGCGTCAACGAGCCCTGGGTGCCATTTTGTCGTCATTGCCGCTCCCCATTGACCGCATATGCGGCGATAGGGCCGATCGAGAAGGCCTATGCCTTAGGGGTGTTTGCCCGGAAAGGTGTTAAGCATCCCAATTTGCTTGTCCGATGGCTGGTAAGCTTGCTCGTGTGGACCTTGCTGATCAGTATTTTGATGGGACTCATGTTGCCTTAGGGGGGCGTGCTGCCTTGTGGCGGTGGGATCGGTCAGAGGAAAAAGGCGAGAAGCCAAATCAGGATCACCAGTAGGCTACCCCAAATCAGGATGGCAATGCGTGTTGCTTTCTTTGCTCGCCCTGTTTCCCACCAAGTTTTTGGGCGGATTCCCTGGGCGAGAAAGGTTAGTACTCCGGAAAGATTCACACAAATAATATTCGTGCTGAATAGAAGCAGCGCACCGCTTGACATTCCGACGTGATTCGAACCGAGCAGTAGACCGAAGACGACGAGTGGAGGCATTAAGGCCACGGCAACCATGACGCCCACGAGGGCGGCTGAGACCCCGGTGGTGAATGCCAAGGCTCCGGCGCTCCCCGCCGCGAGGGCTAGAATCAGATCGCTGACGGACACTTCAGTTCTCAATTTGATTGCCGCGAGCTCGAGGTTTGGTGGGGAAAAGAATCCGAGAACGATGGAGAATGAAACCGTCAGGAAGACTCCGATCATGGTTGTCTTGAGCGCTTTCCTAACCAGATTCATATCTCCCAAGGTTGTGCCGAGGGCAAGTGCCATATTTGGAGTTAGGAGCGGAGCGATGACCATGGCGCCGATGATAATTGCAACATCGTCGCGAAGTAATCCGATCGCGGCGACCATTGCTGAGAGCAGTACAGTTGCGAAGAAGACGCGGTTTGGGTTGACGCCGCTTGCCAGGTCATTGAGCAGCTCTACACGGTTGATTCGCTGCGGAGAGGCTTTCTGGCCGATGATGGTCCTTGGCTTGATAACTGGAATGGTTCCCTCAACGGGAAGAATGGTGATTCGAAACCGCTCGTCGTGGGAGAAATTTCTTTCCAGATGATCAATAACCGCTTCGGTCTTGGTAGTTTCTATGAGTATGCGAACCAGCGTTTGTTCTGCCTCCATTGACTGGAACGTCGTACTAATCACCGCCACATCGGCAAGGGCGTTGCGTACTTTTGCTTGCGTGTTCTCAGGGATAGTGATTTCGAGCTGTCGCAGCGCCATAGGGTTTGAGTAGGAAGAAGGTCCGTCTGATCGAGTTTGAGTTGAAGGAGAATCTGCCTGCCTACGCTTCCAGTTCAAGCGTTACTTTTTTCTCTCGGTATTCTCTGGCAGGTGCGTGTCGATGGGGCTTCTACGATAATGGGCTTGGGACGGATGATCTCCATGAGAGGATTTTAATCTCTTTGCTTGCTTATAGGAGGCTTAGTTGATCGGATAGATCTCACCCTGGATCCTGTATTAGGAAGTTGTGAAGTATTATTTGCATGGAATTGATCAAACGATTTGTCATCCATTGATCGTTGGATCACAGGTGTTGGGACGATGTCCAGATGTGGCAATCTGTATAGACGATCCGTCCATCTCATCAAAACACGGGGAGATTGAGTTGCGCGCTGATGGATGCGTGATGGTGCGGGATTTGGGTTCGACAAATGGAACCTTCCTTGGAACCGAAAAGATTACCGAGGTGTCGGTTGTGTTAGGGCAAGAACTGTGTTTCGGAAATGTGCGGCTCAAGCTGGATGATGAGCCGGTGAATGTTTATGTGCCGGCGCCCGAGGTGCCTGAGCAAGCAATGCCCAGCTCAATGCCTGATGGTGAACCCGCTTGTCTGCTCCATCCTGGAGTGAATGCTGTTCATCGGTGTAAGAAGTGTGGGCATGCTCTTTGTGATCACTGCGTACGCCGTTTGGGGCTAAAAGGGCGGACAAGAGTATTCTGTATGAATTGTTCGGGGCCGTGCCGTCCGATTAATCTCAATCGGGGCCGATCCAGGAAGGAAGGGCGATACCGACAGCTTCTTGTGAAGGTAAGGGAGTTCTTCCGCGATTAGTGGGTTGTTGTTGGAGCGGGCCTGAGGATTAGATGAGTCGATGCTCTCATTGGTATTTTCGATTCTGCTGAGACGGCGAGGTCGTTTAGCTTGGCTTTCATGAGTCTGGGTCTCAGTTATTTCTTCATCGGTCTGATTGTCGTGTCCCTTGGATCATTGATCCTCATGCCCTATTCTTGGATGCCCACCGCCACGATCTGGATACGGCTTGTCCTCTTGTTCTTTGTTGGGGGCTTTGCCATTTTTGGTTTCTTGGCCTCTGCTGAATTGGCGATGGGCTCTGGACGGGCAGGATTTCAGTGGTTCTATTGCAGTCTGTTTCTAGCTTGTTCTGTCAGCGTTTTTTGTGGGTTGAGACGGATCTTCCGTCGATAGAGAAGGGGGCGGTTCTGCTTTCGCCCCTTGCTATGATTCAGGCACTGCACTTTACTGGTTTCATGAAATTCGGATCACTTCTCGTTGCCCTTAGTGCATTCCTTTCTTGTGGTGCTGTTGCCGATACGGTGCCCTACGTGGACCATCCCTATGGTCAGGAGATTTCCCATCATTTCACGCTTGAGGATGGACTGCCGCCGGGGGGGATCAAAACCATTGAGTTCAATTCGAAAGGCGATCCTATTGTGAGGACCGATCTCGGAGGAGCGCGATATACTGACGGAGAGTGGGAGTCATTCGATTCAGTCGATCCTTCAGCGACTTGGCCCTTCGAAAGACCATTGGGTTTGCGCCTAAACCACCTCTCGATGAGCGAAACGGGGGCGATGCTTGCCGCGGGCCGGGACGGTTTATACGAACGCCGCAAGGGTGGGAAGTGGATCAAACTTGAGGTCAAGGATGGGCTTGGGAGGCGATGGGGTGGGGACGATGTTCGAGCCGCGATCTACGATAGTCAGGGGAGACTATGGTTTGGAGTGCTTGCGGGACTTGCCTGTCGGGAAGCGGATGGGCAATGGCGATTCTACGAGGGGGCTGATGGCTTGCCCTACAATGAATTTACCTGCGCCGCTGCCGGTAACGACGGTAGCATTTGGCTTGGCACTAGCAAGGGAGTCATTCGCTTCAATGCTGGCCGATGGCACTACCGACAGGGCAAGCGGTGGCTTCTTGATGATGAGGTGCATTCGATCGCGATCGATGGATCTGGAACGGCATGGATTGGGACGAAGGGTGGGGTGAGCAAGATTGAGTTTCGGGCGATGACGCTCGGGCAGAAGGCTGAGATCTATGAGGAAGAAATCGACCGTTTGATTAAGCGTACCCCGTATGGCTACTTGGCGCCAGTTCGATTGAAAGCCCCCGGAGATCGTTCGGATTCAATCAAGGGTGACAATGATAACGATGGCTTGTGGACAAGCATGTATGGGGCGGGGCAGTGCTTTGCCTTTGCTGCCACTGGGAAGATAGAAGCGAGAGACCGCGCGCGGCAGGTCTTTGAGGCGCTTCGGTTTCTGCAACGAGTGACCCAGGGCGGAGAACCCAGCCCTCCGAACGGATATGTGGCCCGGTCAATTCGTTCCACCGATTTGCCTGACCCGAACATTGGACGAGTCGAACGGGACAGAGTGAAACGAGCGACTGATGATCGATTATGGAAGGTATATGAACCGCGATGGCCCAAGAGTGAGGATGGGAGGTGGTACTGGAAGAGCGATACAAGTTCGGATGAGCTGGATGGGCACTATTTTTTCTACGGTCTCTACTACGATCTGGTTGCAGGCTCCGACGCGGAGAAAGAAGAAGTTCGAGCCGTTGTGCGCGCTCTGACCAACCATCTGATTGAGAATGACTTCAACCTGACTGATCATGACGGCAAACCCACTCGCTGGGGTTTCTTTGGACCCCGTAGTATGAACCATGATGAGAATTGGCAGGTCGAGCGAGGGCTGAATTCGTTAAGTCTCCTTTCTTACCTCACCGTTGCAGAACACGTGACCGGAGATGCCGTTTACAGCGAGACCTTGAGGGAACTACGTGACGTACACGCCTATGATGCGAATGCGATGGTTCCAAAGATTCAACGAGGCATCGGATCCGGAAACCAGTCTGATGATGAAATGGCTTTCATGGGTTTCTACGATCTCCTTCGTTACAGCAAGGATCAGCATTTTCGGGGACGCTTGCTCAAGGCATTCTATCCTTACTGGACGCTTGAACAACCGGAGTTGAATCCGTTTTTCAATTTTGTCTATGCCGCTTGCGGACGAGGTAAGGAAGTGGGCGACCCTTGGGGGGTTCACTCAGTAGAGCCGTGGACCGGGTGGTTGGATGAGTCGATAGGCTCTCTGCGGGCTTTCTCTCTGGACCGGGCCAATTGGGCACACTCGAATAGTCATCGGCTCGATCTTATCAGGCTTCCTCGACAACAATCGATCGACCCTTTTTCGCTTTCAACTCGGGACCGTGGGGTTCGCGTGAACGGCAAAGCGCTTCCAGTTGACGAGCGTCATTTCAACCATTGGAACACAGATGCATTTCAGCTGGATTATGGAGGGGATGGTTCGGTTCTTGCCTGCGGAACGGTGTTCCTGTTGCCTTACTACATGGGGCTCTACCATGGGTTCATCGAATCTCCTTAAGGGAAGGGGCCTTCGTAGATGGGAGTCGAACGTGACGTTCCGGTCCTTACTCCACGGTAATCGTTTTCCACCGTACCGTGCTGCGGCCAGCACGATCCACGACGGATGCCCGGAGTCGATAGAGCCCCGGAGTTTCAAGTTCCAATGGGAGGATTCCTGATTTGGAGTCATAGCGGCTACTGACATGTTGATAGGTGTTGGCTCCTGGGCCATAGAGCTGCCAGATTACTTTGGAGTTGTGCCAAATGCCTTCTTCATCGTGTTCGGGGCTAAAATAAACAGGAGAGCTAATCTCTTTGATTGTTGCCTGCGCAACGAGGAACAAGGGAGCTTTTCCGGTTTCCGCTGAGACAGCGATCGAGAGGCCTGGGGCGTTACCATCAGGTCGTATGGGCCAGCGAGGGCGATTGAAAACCGACTCCTCCATTTCGCTTTGAACAGTGATCTCACCGTTTTCAGCAATCGTGACAATTTCTCGATAACCGCTGAGATCCAAATGGTCGAGGTCCCAGGCGAGATCGTAGGCAATGCCCTGACGATAGCAGCGTTCGATTTCAGCGGCGACCCTCGCAAGAATGTCCCTGATGCGCAGCCCGAAGGCGTTCTTCTTCTCGTAATTGAGAGGGGGAAGCCACCACATGGGCTCTTTACTTAGTAAGGTGTAACCGGCTGGAAATAGAATCATGACTTCCGCCGAACGCTGGAGTTGTTCTAAGTCTCGATCCGGGTGGTGCCGTGCGTAGTCGCTTATGAATTTGGAAAATTCGAGCTGTTCCTTGTATGGCACGTGGTGGCCTCGGTCACCCGTCCAAAAAAGGAAGAAGGAGGAGCCAAGGTCGTAGGCATAGGATAGGGCGCGGTAGACCTCGGGTACCGCAAACTGCCCGTAGATCGAAATGCCCCAAGTTTTTCCCGTGGTCCGAGCAGCCCCGCGCATCATGCCGTAGACCATGTCAAGCCAAGCCTGTTGATCGTGAGTTGGAATCTGAGCGCCAGTCCCGCTGTTGAAAAGCGCGAGGTCCCGGCTGCTGGCAGTTCGCCCTTCATAGACGATGCCACTTGGGGGGCCTTGCTTCTGAGCACGAAGTTGATAGGCACCCGAGGAAAGATGGACCTCCCACGACCACATGTTCTCCCTGGTGGCCATCATCGAGCCCATGTCGACGTCAGCCCGCTGCTCAAGGGCTCGTTGAAAGAGGGTCGGTCTGGCGTCATTGTTTGCTTTCTCAAAGAGCGTCTTGAAATGATCAAGGACCGATTCGATGGTGATGCTTGAAGTGGATGCGGGATTGTTCTTCAGTAGCCTTTGCAATTCGAAGGACGTTCGAACCGCAGGTTCATCTAGATAGTCAGGGTTAGGCCCAAGATAGTTGCTGCGATAGAGGCATTCTGGAAAAGCAGTCGTTGAAGGATTGTCACCAGAGTAATAGACAGGCTTATTTAGAACGAGCGCGACGTGTTCGGCCGGAACATTAAAAGTGGTTTGGCCGGCTGCGATTCGGATGGGGTAATCTTCAGGGAGGTATCGGGTGGTCTCGATCTCGGTATTATCAAAACGACGAGCAATACCAAGGCCGCGGGTATCGTATTTGGCTCCAATGGCAAGGTCTTGGGGTAGGGGCAGCTTTGTAGTTTTTGGGATCTCAAGTGATTCTTCGATTCCGACGGATTCCAATTTGAATACATGCCCAAGGAGAGCTACCTTTTTCGGGAAGACTTGATGCCCTTCGTTCGGGTCCGTGGCTCGAGGTAGCAAGTGCCTCCAATAGCCATGAGATGGAAGACTCGCCGTTCTTGTCCTCGAATCGATATATTCGAGAGGCATTTTCTTGGGCTCTTGGAAGATATAGCGAAGGGTGGCTTCCTCTGCTGGCGGTCTTGAAGCGGGTGGGTAGGTTTTGACGAGCATCGAGATGCAAAAGTGGGAATCGTTGGCTTTTGTGAAGTCTAACTTTAGCCATTGCGATTCCGCCTCCTTTTTTCCCCAAAGAACCGATAGCGTGACGATTTGGGACTCCCTTGCTGATGCTTCATTCAGATATCGATAAACGGCGACATCGCCAGGGCTCCCTTTTGATTGAGCAAGAACGGTGTTGGCACTGATGAGTCCCATGAGCAAGAGCAACGCTCGTGTGAAATGCTTTTGTAGCATAGGGGGAGGCTATCAGCTGAGATATCGAGATGAAAGAAATTGGGATCTCGATTGTGGCGTGAGAAAAGAAGCTTCCGTGGCTTCTGTTGTAGAACCATTGGCGAGCCATTCGGGTGTGACTCTCTTGGGAGACCTGGTGCCTTCATTCTAAAGATTCATGACGAGTAAATTCTGGATTTTCCTCTGATGACCTGGCTATCGTCACATCGGCCTGAGGTGGATTCAGGCATGTACCATGTCCTCAGCCGAAACCACAGAAATGCCCGAGCGAATCATCCGGCCAAAAACGGGATTGATTGGCGTTAATTTTCGGGAATTGTGGCGGTTCCGAGAATTGTTCTTTTTCTTGTCCTGGCGTGATGTTCTGATCCGGTATAAGCAAACGGCACTCGGCGTTCTTTGGGTGATTCTTCAACCTCTTACAAGTGTCGTGGTTTTCACGGTGATTTTTGGGAAAATGGCGAATCTGGACTCCCATGGCACGCCCTATCCGCTCATTACCCTCGCGGCCCTGATTCCTTGGCAAATGTTTTCAAATGCGGTTGGGGCCAGCAGCCTTTCATTGATCTCTTCGGCCAATCTGGTGACGAAGATTTATTTTCCGCGTTTGATCATTCCTCTGAGCTCTACCTTAGGTACTCTGGTCGATTCCCTTGTCGGTATCCTACTGCTGTTTGTTTTCATCTTCGGATACCTGTTTGGGAGGGAATTCGGGTTGATTGAGGTGCCAGTGGGAGTAGGGCTTCACTGGCAGTTAGTTTTGATGCCGATCTTTTTCGCCTATGCTTTGTTAGCAGCTATCGCCTGTGGTCTTTGGTTTAGTGCCCTCAATGTGCAGTATCGGGATGTGAAGTACGTTATTCCCTTCATGCTCCGCATCGCGATGCTCGTCAGTCCCGTGGGATACTTGTCGAGTGAAATCCCTGAGAACTATCGTCTGCTCTATTCAATAAATCCTTTGGTTGGAGTGATCGATGGGTTTCGATGGAGCGTTCTCGGGAGCGAGTTTCAACCTTATTGGCCTGGTTTTTGTTTGGGGGCTACTGTCGTTTTGTTTTTCTTGGTGACTGGTGTGATGTTCTTCCGCAACACGGAGCGGAAGTTTGCCGATATTATATAGGCTTTCGAGGTGTTTTGAATCGTTCGAATATTGAGAGCACCCCTAATCAAGATGAGTGACCCAGTTATTAGCGTCGCCGGGATCGGCAAGGAGTATGTGCTCGGGGTATCGATGTCGGGCAACATGTTGCGCGAGCAGATTGCTTCCGGGGTTCGGAAGATCTTCCAACGGGTGGAGCGGCCGAATCGACAACAGCAGCGTTTTTGGGCCTTGAAGGATGTGTCCTTTCGAGTCGATCAAGGTGAGGTTGTTGGGGTAATCGGGCATAATGGAGCGGGTAAAAGTACACTGTTGAAGGTGCTTTCGGAGATTACGGAGCCTTCGACCGGAGAAATCCGTGTCCGAGGGAGGATCGCTAGTTTGTTGGAAGTTGGGACCGGCTTTCATCCCGAGCTTTCAGGGCGTGAGAATATTTATCTCAATGGGGCGATCCTAGGAATGACACGATCTGAGATTAGTCGGAAATTTGATGAGATCGTAGCCTTCTCAGGCGTCGAGCGGTTTTTGGAAACTCCGGTAAAGCGTTTCAGCAGTGGAATGTACGTTCGCCTCGCCTTCTCGGTTGCTGCCCACCTTGAACCCGAGATTCTTGTGATTGATGAGGTCTTAGCAGTTGGTGATCTTGAGTTTCAGAAGCGCTGCCTGGGTAAGATGGGTGATGTCGCGAGGAGCGGTCGGACGGTGCTCTTTGTTTCGCACAACATGACTGCGATTCACGATCTATGTGAAAGAAGTCTCTTGCTGAATCATGGAGAATTGGTGGCCGATGGGGCTACCGGGGATGTGATCAACGGCTACCTTAGTGGGCTAAATACCGATGCTTCGATTAAGCGGAAGGTTTCGAATGATGCCGATGCATGGGTGACAGATGTTCGCCTGATCTATGAGGGCTCGGAATCGCGCCAGGGGTTCAAGATGGGACAGTCTCTTTGTGTTGAGATTAGCTATGAAACGAAAAAGAAGGTGGAGCATCTCGGCTTTGGGATCTCCATTGAGGACTGTATTCAGAGCACGCGTGTTTTTGCGAGTGTGAGTAGTATTCATGGAATTCAGTTGGAGAACGTTGAGGGGGAAGGACGGGCGAGGGTCTGTTTTCCAGATCTTAAACTGGTGCCTGGTCGGTATATGGTCACGATTACTCTGAACGCCAAGAGTTTTCAGTATGATCGCCTGGAGGGAGTTCGGATCTTGGATGTCTTAGGACAGGATGAACTCGGAACGGGGTGGGTGCTCAGCCGGCAGCGCAACGGGGTTGTTTGGCTGAATCATGAATGGCTTCTTGATGGGCGCCAGTGATTGGTATCGTTCTGGTATCTCCTTAAACTCTTGATGCCCTGATCGTGGGCCATCAGGAGGCAACCTACCTCAGCCGCTTTAGAGGTAGTTTGAGTAGTCCAAGGATCGAGCGGAGAGAGGTCGTGTTCCCTTTTCCTTTCAGGGCTGCTTGGCCGTACTTGACGGCCGCTTGACGAAACGCTCCTTGTACGGAGAGGCCATGCGCCCAATCGAAATAGTCCGTTGCAATTTTAGATTTCAATAGAGACCTCTCAGCACGGCTAAGCTCGGGGTGATGCTTTCGGAGTAATTCCTCTTTCGCGAAGATATCGTTTTCAAGGAGTAGCCCATAGCTCCGGTTCATCTGTCGGATATTCGTATCGTGAGTTCTGAGATGCCAAAGGACGTCCGTACAAAACGCTACTTGGCATCTTGAGGCGATGACGTAGTCCATAAAAAAGAGAAAATCATCGCCCCGACGGAGGCGTTTGTCTGGGAGGTGCTGGAGATGAGAGCGACGAAAAAGCGCCCCGGAGGGGGTGTGCGGAAAGTGACTGAAGTAGAGGCGCCGGGCTTGTGTCTCATCAAGAATTGTCCAACCGTTCTTTGAGTTGGGATCAATGTAGGGACTTAGCCAGGGACGCTCGTTCTTAAAGACGTTTGGTTCGAAGGCCTCACCAACAGCGTTCACTCGATCATGATTTGAAAAAGCGATTGCCACCTCAGGGTGCTGAAACATTGGGAGTAGGGTCGAAAGGAACTGGTCGCTCCAGTAATCATCGGAATCGAGCAGCCCGACAAGTTCGCCCGTGGTTTGTTCGATGCCAAAGGCGCGCGCCGTTGCTTGGCCTTGGTTTTTCTGATAGCTGTAGCGGATTCGATCCCCGAATCCAGCGACAACCTTTTTAGTGGAATCCGTGGATCCATCATCAACGACCAAGATCTCGAGGGAGTCATGGCCTTGATTCAGAACACCTTCGATGCATTGCCCGATGAACCGGGCATGGTTGAAGGTGGGAATGATCACACTGATTCGTGGTGAAGACATTGTTGGAGCTAAGGCTTTTTCTGGGCTTGGTAAGTGGCTTCGCTTGGTTTTTTCTGAAGCCTAGTGGATCAAGGTCCGGCTGACGAGATTGTTTCAGCGATCTCTTGCCGGTGCCAAGACCAGTCGGAATCCAATATCGCTGCATCGGTTGTTTGGACCGTAGTCGTCGCGATTCGCTGAACGGCAATTGCCTGCGGAGTAAAGCCAGGATCCTCCCCGGGCAACACGGAGCCAACCGTCATCGGCCGCTGAGTAATCCGTCATTTTCCCACCGGGATAGGCGTATTGCCATTGATCCAGGCACCATTCCCAAACGTTTCCATGCATGTCGTGGAGTCCCCATGGATTCGGTTTTAGCATGCCAACGGGATGAGGGCTCGAGTCACTGTTTTCAACAAACCAAGCGTAATGAATAAGATTGGAGTGACTCAAGTCATCCCCGTAACTGAAACGGGTCGAGCTTCCGGCCCGGCACGCATACTCCCACTCAGATTCGGTTGGCAAGCGAAAGATCATGCCCTGGGGAAGAGTCCCGGCTTCCTTGGCTTCACGGTTCTTTTCCCTGCAGAATGCGAGGGCGTCGTGCCAGCTTACTTTCTCAACGGGGTATTGAGGATCTCTTTGAAACGTACTCGGGTTGACGCCCATCAGCGCGGTGTACTCGTCTTGGGTGACTTCAAACTTCGACATCCAAAATCCCTGCGTCAGGGTTATTTCCGTCTGTGGCCCCTCGTCGGAGCCTCTACCCAATTCGTGGGTGGCGCTGCCTAAAGTAAAACGCCCGGGCGGGATCCAAGCGAGGTTCTCAAAGGGCGGAGGCGACGGGGCTTCTGCCAATGTTCCGGCTTCGCCGCCGCTGAAGGCCCGTTGTACGCTGACCGGAGTGAATCCTTCACGGCAATAGAGATCTCGAATATCCCAGATTGAAATGGCCAGGTCACCAGTGAGATCAAGACGGAATGGGATGGTTTCGATTCCTATGGTGCCGGAGCGTTCGCTGCCGTTTTTGTGGTAAATGGTCACTTCTCTGGGATCGGTTCCGAATCGAATGGATTCGGTTGCTGATATCTCGATGATCCCGTGCTGGACACCCGTTCGGACCGGGATGCTTGGGCTGAGGATTCTTCCGCTGAGCATGCTTCCATCCCGAAGAAGCAGGTACTGGCTCATTTCGTTCTCAGGAGCGCCTTTCCTCCTGGAGTTTTCCTCAAGCGCTTGAATCGTTGCTGCTAAGAATTCGGAGGTGGTCTCCTGGGAACGAAGCGTTATCGGATGATGGGCGATTCCGTGTATGAGATTCCGATTGCGGGTTCTTACTTGATCGAGGCTCTGCGGGCCTTTGCCATAGATGACCCGTTCAATCGAACTCATCGGGATCTTGAGAGCCCCGATCCGACTATGGAGCCAAAGTTCCTCAGAAAGTGCCAGGCCCACATGGCTGGATTGATCCTTCAGGGTGATCTTGAACTCAGAGTTCCTACCTTGGCCCGTTAAGCCAGTGATTGAATACCAGGCAAGGAGCAGGGATACGATTCCTGAATGGCACTTCATGATCGAATGGTTTCAGCCATGACTATTTCTGTGGGTCAAGAGATCTGAAGCGGGCAATTGTGAGGAGGACGAGACTGAGAGAGATTCCAAACATCCACGCGAGAACCTGGAGTTCATCGCCAGGGTTTGCGATGCCTCCGAGGACTTTGTCCATCGTTCGAACGATCTCAAAGTAAGAAAGCTCTGGGAGCCCAGCGAAATCAAAGATGAGATTTGAAATGTGCCAGAGACCAACCGTGCCTAGGATGGCAACCAGTGAGTTCCGGAATAGGACCGCCAGAAAAAGCGAAAAACTTACTAGGAAGGCAGCACATCCGAAAACCTTAGCACTTGCGATCAGCATCCAAGGCAGGGTGACGGATGTGGTTCGGGTTTCGATATCGTCTTCTCCGTGTCCGGTCAAAGCGTTCATTAGCTTGGCGCTGTTGCTTAGTTTTTCTTCGGGCGGAGGCAAGACCATGCGAACATCGGCATTGAGTCCGAGAAGGCCTAAGGTGCCGTCGCCTTGAAAGCGAACGATCACGTAATTGCTGTCTCTTCCATACCGGTCTTTTTCGGTCATGGCTCCGAGTCGTTCGATCGTGCCTTTAAACTCTGAACTCTGAACCGTCACGTAGGCGTCCAACCCCTCTTCGAGACGCTTAAATTCTGTGAAGTTGTAGATCGGGACTCTGAGTTCATAGTCGTCGAGCGGGGCAATAGTGAAGAGATGGGCGCCCACCCCGACGCTCTGAGAGGCTTGAATAATCACTTCGGTCACATAGCCCGTGATTGGAGCGGTAATCGTGGCGTCGCTGACTTTTTTTCGGGCGGCGAGGATCTTTGTTTGTGCCTCTTCACCAGCTCGTTCGGCCGTGCGGATTGCCGCTCTGGCTTGGTGCATCGCGTTTTCAGCATCTTTCAACTCTCGCTTTCTGGACCGTAGATCAGCCTCACGATCGGATTGCTCCAATTTGCTCATCAGATCTTTAGCGATCAGAACGCGTTCGGCTCGTGTCAATGCCTCTTCTGCCTGGGAAACTGCCCGTTTCGAGTTTTCATAGCGCCGGTGGCTATTGTCGATTTCGTTTCGACTGTCCTGTTCTGTTCTTCGAGCCGATTCAAGAGCATCGTAAAGAAGCCGATCATCAATCAGTGAAAGGACATCCCCAGCATGGACCTCATCTCCCACCTCGATATTCATTTCAAGAATCGATCCCTCGACGGCAGCAAAGATCTTCTTCGGTTCCCAAGCCTCGACGGTAACGCTCTGTGCGTTGGCTGAAACATAGCCAGTCTCTGTTCTAACGAGGTCATCTTGACGGATGGCCCAGAAGCTAGCTGGAAGAATGACCGCAGCGATGAGACAGATCGTGGTAAGGAGTCGCGCGAAGAGTTTGGCGCTGATGTACTCGGACCGGGTGATGCCTCTACTGAGAATCGCGTCACCCAGACACTCCTGTTCTCGTATGAGCGCACTACCCGCTATGAAGATGATCCCGTGCATCCAAATGAGAATGTACGTGCTATAGAGGGTTTCGAGCATTTGACTCGCTGAGGCTTGGTTCCCTTGCATGCCTTTCAATGCGAGGATTGAAACCAGCAAGGTGACGACGAAGAAGCCGCGGACGAGCCAGGAGCGGGTGCAGGCTTGGAGATCGGTGAGAACGAGGACCCTCAGCGTTCGCAACGTTGAGGGTACGATACGGGGTGTCGCGACGGAGGAAGCCGGTGGTCTGGCTCGTGCTGTTTCGCTTGGATCTTGCATCGCTGTCCTATGGCGTGCCTGCCAAGTCAAAGCCTCGAAATTCGTCGTCAGTGATCAGTTTCAGGTAGGCATCTTCAAGTTGCCTTCCGGTCGAGTTGATGCCTTCGATTGTCACTGACAGTATCTTGGCGAGTTCGAGTAGTTGAGAAATGAGGTGACCGACGTTCTCTTCTTTCCGTATTTCAAAGCGAAGCCTGCCACCGTCCCGGCAGAGATCGGTGCGCTTCAATCTTACTTGTATTTCCTGCCGAAAGGTATGGGTGTCTCCGCTGATACGCAGCTCAAGAACACTCTGAGGGAGTCGATTCTCCAGCTCATCTCGCGGTCCATTGAATAGCAGTTGTCCCTTGTTAAGAATGACGAGGCGATCACACACTCGATCGATATCTCCGAGGATGTGCGAACTAAGAATCACCGTCTTGTTGCCCCGGAGGCGTTCCAGAAGATCAAGGGTTTGCATTCGGCTAATGGGATCAAGTCCAGCCGTCGGCTCATCCCAAATCAAGAGATCGGGCTCATTCATGAGTGAGGCGGCGACGCCAAGACGTGTCTTCATCCCCGTCGAATAGGTCCCGACGCGCCTTCCTGCATCGTCGCTGAGTCCAACCGCTCGGAGGAACGATCCCATTCGTGCATTTCGCTCCAGTTTTGAGAGACCAAATGCTTGGCCAACGAAGGTAAGGTATTCGATCGCGTTGATATCCTTGGGGAAGACCGGATCGTCAGAGAGATAGCCAAGACGATGCCGGAGGGCCTTCGCCTCGGGAGTCATGGGTTGATTAAACACTTTGACCGTTCCTGCCGTGGGAGCGATGAGGCCTAAGGTCGTTCGAATCGCGGTCGATTTGCCGGAGCCATTGGCGCCCAGAAGTCCAACCGTAGATCCAGTAGGCACTTCAAAGGAAACATCCGCCAATGCGACCTGGCGGTGCTGGTATACCTTTGTTACCCGTTGAAATGCGATTGCCGATCCGTCCATCGTTGTTCGTGGGTAGCAATTCCCGGTTTCTTTTACAATCTTTTGCTCATCGATACAGGTTGTGACTGTAGCCTTCTGTGACCCATCTGATTATTCAAAGGGGGATCGATTAGAATGGCGATCAAGGCTGAATCCATGGTTGACTGTGGCTGGAATGAGTGAAGAGCAAATAATCCGCAAGGCGACGTTTAACCCCAAGGTTTGTAATTACTGGCTTCTTTCTGGCATCATAGTGCTAACCGTAACCGTCGTGGGAATCCCGTTTCTCCTGCTGTGGGTACCGTTGGGACTGATCTTTACCCGTCGCTATCTCGCCAAGATGGAATGTGAACTGACCTCGAAGGCATTGAAAGTGAAGAAAGGGATTCTGGTAAGGGTCGAGAAAACGATTCCATTGGAGAAGATTACGGATATGGGAATGATTCAGGGGCCGATCATGCGGCAATGGGATCTCCATACTTTGACGGTGGAAACGGCAGGTCAGTCGGGGCCGGGCTCGTTGGTCTCACTCACGGGAATCGTCGGAGCAACCGAGTTTAGAGAAGCGGTGCTAGCCCAGAGAGATGCTTCAGTTGCCACACCCGTGGAACCAACGCGATCGTCGGGCGAGGTGTTGGATTCTTCGACCAATGACTTACTCGTGGAGATTCGAGATTCATTGCTTCGCCTTGAGCAGGCTCTTGGAGACGGGGCCTCTAACCAGGGGACAAAAAAATAGGTGCCTGCGTCTAAGGATTGATAGATGAAAGAATACTCGATTCCCTTTGAACAGCGGATGGTTATTCTAAGTGTGCTCGGTCTTCCGTTTCTCTTTAGAGAAGAACTGGCTCTTGCTATTTTTCTTCCTCTTGCTGCCTGGATGATTTGGGGTGATTGGAGGGTGATTCAGGTGGATCGAGAAAAACTATATTTTCGGGCTGGCTGGTTTTCGGGTTGGTGTGAGGTTGATTGGGTGATGGTTGAGAAAGCGGAATGGGTCGGCTTCGATAATGCATCTTTGTCGCTCAGTGACGGAAAACAGTATCTCGTATCCTATAGCGGTCTGTCTGATGCAGATCGCTCTGAAGTGGCTGGTTGGATTCACCATTGTTGTCGGTCGGGATTACGTCGCGCTTTGAATACCGTTGGCTCTGGAGAATAGTATGTCGTTATTTGTCTGTTTGTTGAGGGGGATCAATGTGGGAGGGCATCGAAAGATGGCGATGTCCGAGCTGAGGAACCTCGCTGCCTCGCATGGCTGCACCGATGTTCAAAGCTATCTCCAGAGTGGTAATCTCGTCTTTAGGGCATCCGCTTCGAAACAAACGATTCGAACCACGATTGCTCAAAGCCTTCGCAACGAATTTGGTTCTGAGGTCGATGTTTTTGCCTACACGAAATCCGCTTTCGATGCGATCGCTGGCTCGAATCCGTTCTCTGCTCGGAGTGAATGTGACCCCAAGTTTCAACATGTCACCTTCGTCGATGGTGGCGCTGGAGCGAACTGGGATCGAACGTTGATATCGGGGAACAACGGCGACGAGGCAATTCTGAGTGGTGCCAATTATTATGTCTATTGTCCGAACGGGTATGGTCGAACCAAATTGACGAATGGTTACTTTGAGAAACTCGTGGGAAGACGGGCTACGACAAGGAACTGGCGGACAGTGACTGCGTTGGCAGCGATGTTGGAAACCTAAGGGGATCTTTGGGCGGAATCAAATCGCCACGGCGGGCACCAAGCCTTAGTGGGGAACCGGATGTTGATATGAGCAAAGTTGGCGATTCGATTGCGGTTTATAGAGAGAATTTTGAATCGTTCCTTGATCGTGGCGGGTTTAAGCGGATGATTGTGTGTGATGAAGAAAGCAGAGGGTCGATCGAAAGGAACTTGGTGGCACCGATTTGTCATTCGAATTCTTACTCTCGTCTTGGGAGTGTTGGTATTCTGGTTGCTCGGTTTTTTCGTTGGCGATATCCGAACGGTTCAGGGTCCCAACTATGCTGAGATTGAAGCTGGGATGCTTGATCAGCAACTGATCGAGAAAGCAGATTCCCTAAACGCGCAGATTGCGATTCTCAGTCGATCGATCGCCAATGAGGCCGAAAAACGCCGGGTTGTTGGCGATGGTTCTCGAAGTCTACAGCAGACGATTACTCAATTGGTAGAACTGCAAAAGCTTCGCCTCGAGAATAATCAGTCGCTCACCGATCCTGAACGGGATAATCTGAATTCAACCCTGAACCTCTTTCTCGAAAACCAGAAGTCGTATCAGGAGCTAAGTCAATCGAGTGCCGCGCTCCTTGGTCAAAAGCAGGCTCTTGAAGGGCAGCTTAAGGAAACGCTCGATGCCACGGAATTGGAGCGAGAACCTGCCCGGGCTGCGTATCGAGAACAACTGCAGAATCACCGCCTTAAACTTGCGTTTTGGCAACTCGCCGTACTGATTCCGATCTTGATCGTCGCTACCCTTCTTCTCTTGAAGCAGCGAGGGAGTCTGTATTTTCCAATGTTCCTGGCGCTTAGCTCTGCAACCTTGATCAAGGTTGGTCTTGTGGTTCATGAATATTTTCCAACCAAATATTTTAAGTACATTCTCATCGTTGTGCTCTTGATCGTCGTCGGAAAAATGCTCGTTCATTTTCTTCGTCTGATTGCCTTTCCAAAGACCGAGTGGTTGATCAAACAATATCGGGAAGCCTATGAACGGTTTCTTTGTCCGGTCTGTGATTATCCGATCCGGTCGGGACCGAGGCGCTATCTGTTTTGGACGCGGCGCTCGGTGGCGAAGCTTCGGGTGCCCAGCTCTCAGGAGGTGGATGAGGAATCTTATACCTGCCCCTGCTGTGGAAAGGGATTGTTTGCAGAGTGTCCTACCTGCCACAAGATTCGTCACTCACTCTTGCCTCATTGCCATCATTGTGGCGAAGAGGGGGGGATTGAATAAAGAGGCGCTCGGGAGAGTATGGATTTATGCTAGTGCGTCAACGGGTGTCGAGTTCTATGGTAGGATCTGAGCGCGGTCCCAAAGCACTGATCGTGATTGATATGCAGTGCGGTCTATTGGAAGGAGATCCTCGGCCTGCGAATGTCGAGGAAGTGGTCTGCGCGATCAACGCTGTTGCCGTGGCAGTTCGGCAATCGGGTGGGCAGGTGTTTTTTGTCCAACACCATGGGGCTCCCGGAGATCGATTTGCGCCGGGGTCGGCGGAATGGCAACTCTTACCCCAATTAGAGGTGGAGCGGAAAGATATTCTGGTGCCGAAGACGATTTGCGATGCGTTCTATAAGAGCACACTTGATGAGAGCTTAAAGGATCTCGGAATCAAGCAGCTCCTTGTCGGCGGTTGGGCGACGGATTTTTGCGTCGATACCACCATTCGAGCCGCAGCTAGCTTGGCCTATGAGGTCACGGTTATCAAAGATGGACATACATTGGCTGATCGCCCCCATCTTCCTGCCGACTTAGTCCTCACGCATCACAATCAGACCTGGCCCCAGATGATCGTCCCGTCGGCTCCGATTCAAGTGCTCTCTGCCGAATCGATCTGTCAGCGCCTTAGGGGATCTAAGGGGGGCGTCTCGTGATGAACTCAAGATGGAAGCTTCGCTTGGCCTCGAGAGCTGACGTTTCGATCTTAACGGGCTTAATACGACGTTCTGCTTTGGAACTCCAGCAAGCCGATTATTCTTCCGCTCAGATCGCCCTTGCCCTAGGTCCGGTCTTTGGAGTTGATCGACAACTCATTGATGATGGCACCTATTTTGTCGTCGAGGCTGATTCAGAGCTTGTGGCGTGCGGTGGTTGGAGTTTTCGCACGGCTCGTTTCGGTGGCAGCGATGGAAGGATTGAAGCACAGCCGCGGCTTGACCCGAACAGTGACGCTGCGAGGATTCGCGCCTTTTTTGTGGAGCCGGTCTATTCGAGACAAGGGATCGGAAGTGCCTTAATGGAGGCTTGCGAAGCGGCGGCGATTGCGATGGGGTTTCGCCGAATTGAGATAACCGCCACGCTTGTAGGGGAACGACTCTATCGTCGATTCGGGTATTCCGTGGTCGACCGAATCGAAATTCCTCTCGATGGGGCTCCAGCCATGGCTGCAGTCACGATGTTAAAGCTTATTTCTGCCTAAGGGATTTGTGACGTTTCCCTGGCATCAAAGTCACATGAGAGGTAAACATTCATGATGTTTCGTTGGTCACGGCAACAGTTTCGTTGGTTCGTCTTTTCTAGCTTTTTTGTGATTTGCTTGATTGGGATGAGCTGGCCTTACCTACCCTACCGGGTAGAGACGATCAAGATGTGCCCGATCTCTGGTTCCGTTTCCCGGGAAACCGTCTGGTTCGGAGTGCGCCGTGAACTGATTATTGAATCGACTCCCTTGGCCGCGTGGGTTCGTGCCCGAGAACCAGATTTTGTGCCCGAATACACCCGTTGGTGTGTCTTCAAGAGTCTGCTGTTTAGTGTGAGGCGCTCCTGTTTTAGATCTCCTCCTGTGGCGCTCTTAGAACCGATTCAAGAGCAGTTGGGAAGCACGATTCCCGATGACACCGTTGCGGAGCTACTCCGTGTGCTAAGGAACGAGGCCCCGAACACTCAGATGGAGGTTGTGGATCGATTGCTGAAGGAGTACGACAGCTAGGCAAGTTCGCAAGAGACGATGCCTTAAATCGACAAGACAGATTAGACGAAGAATGGGCTGCTGATGGCTGATGAGCGCGGGACACGGGGGCTTTCTCCACTGGAGAAGGAGATTTATGGCTGGCAGATTCCGGTGACGGCGTTTGGCGTTGAGGGGCAAGAGCGATTGAAAGGAGCGTCTGTCTTGGTAAGCCGCTGTGGCGGCCTCGGAGGCGTGGTCGCTTATGAACTTGCCGCTGCCGGTGTCGGTCGATTGATCCTCGCTCACGCCGGGAATGTGAAGCCGAGTGACTTGAATAGGCAGCTCCTGATGACGCGAGACTGGATCGGAAAGCCTCGCATTGACTCGATTCGTCGACGTTTGCTCGAACTAAACCCCGATCTGGAAATTCATGGTGTGGCTGAAAACATCAGCCCAGAGAATGCAAATCAGCTGGTTTCCGAGGCAGATTTGATCGTTGATGCCGCGCCGTTGTTTGAGGAGCGCTATGCCCTAAACGAAGCCGCCGTGCGACAGAGGAAACCGATGGTAGAGTGTGCTGTCTATGAGTTGGAAGCTCATCTAACGACGATTCTCCCTGGGGAAAGTGCCTGTCTCCGGTGTCTATATCCTGATCCTTCGACAAGCTGGACGCGCCGTTTTCCAATCTTTGGAGCCGTCTCTGGATCCCTTGGTGGAATGGCAGCCCTTGAAGCCATCAAGGTGATCGCTGGGTTCGGCCAACCGCTGGTCGGCCGGTTACTGACCTACGATTTGAAGGACTTTTCGTTTCGAACGCTGAGAGTTCGGCGAAATGTTGATTGCAGCACCTGCGGAACAACGTAGACTTGGGTTATGGTTAAACGTGTTCCAGGCCAGGGTACCCGAATAGCGAGTGTCGTTTTCTTTGGGCTGATAGGCTTGGCTCTGGCTTGCAAATACTCTGTTCGGGACGTCGGGTTCGTAGATCTGGCGGAAGATCAGTACGGTGTTTATCTCTTTCTTTCCGATGCCGCGAAACCCTCGATGTCTCGAGATGCTAAGACGATTGCAACGGCGACTTTTCTTGAAAGTAATCTCAGTCTCCAGGTTGCCCATCTAGGGGAGGAACCAGAACATCCCTCGCTTTGGATGACCAATGAGTTGGAGATTAAGTCGTTTCCCGCGGCCTTGCTCCGCTCGCCTGACGGAAGGTCTTTGAGGCTTCCGTTGGCTGGATCTAATGCTGGTGCTGTCACTGAGGATGATCTTTGGAACCTGATGGAATCTACTGTGAGCTCGGCAAAGCGGGAACAGCTGCTGTCACTGGTTTTGGATGCGTTTGCCGTGGTTGTCTTATTGGAGTCGAACGATTCGGAGCAGAATGCGGCGGCAAGCACCGCAATCGACGGTGCGATCGATTCAATCAAAGAGCTCATGCCCCGGATGCCGAAGCCCGTCGATACCCCACCAATAGTCCTCACGGTATCCACGGAGGAAAGAGATGCGGAAGCAATCATGCTTTGGTCGCTCGGATTCGATCTTGATCTTACGGATGAGCCGCAAGCGGCGATTGTGATTGGGCGCGGTCGGCGCTTGGGACCTCCCCTGCAAGGGGGCTTGATCACCAGGACGAAAATGCAGCAAATGATGGCCCTTATCGGTCAGGATTGTGAATGTGATCTGGATCGGTCCTGGATGCAGGGACCAATGGTGCCATTGCGTTGGGACTCCGATCAACAGCGATTGGCCTACGATAAGTTGGCCTTCGATGCCGAAAATCCACTGGTGAAAGCGGAGATTAGTCGGATCCTGGCGCGAGGTCCTAATGCCCGGGGAGAAACGGCAGGGAAATCGGATGTGTCGATGGATGCACTCTTTTTGGGCTATAGCGAGGAACGAGTCGATACGGCGGTAAGTGAAACGAGTGCGTCGGCAGTCTCTGCATCGATGGATGCTGAAGAACCCGCCCCGGTCCCAAGTGTCGAGCCTACGGAAGCGGGTGAATCTCTAGCAACGTTTGAACCGCTCGAAGTGCAGCCTCCGGCGGAGAAAACGAATCCTGATTCAGAAGAAGGACCCGAGGGGGGGAACCCTGCAATACCACTGACACTCTTGGTCGTTCTTGGTCTTGGCTGTGTGGCTCTTATTGGAGGTGCCATTGTGATCGTCCGCGGAGCCGGGGTGTAGCATCGTGAAGCGGGTAAGAACGAGCCATTCGAAAGCGATGAGGTTTCATTTATGATTCTTAAAGAACTTTGGCATCGTAAAGCGAATACCGCGCTGAGTCTTCTTGGTCTCGCAGGGATCGTTGCGTTTCTTGTGGGATTCTTAACGACTGCTGACGCAGCCAAACGGGAGACGCGCCGAATTACCCGAGACCTAGGATTCAATCTGCGAATTATTCCTGGAACGACGGATATGGATCGCTACTGGTTTGACGGCTATTCCTCTGCAACGATGAGTCAGGAAACGGTCAGTCGCCTTGCCGCTCAGGATGGTATCTTCATGTCGTACAACCATTTGATGGCCTCCTTGAAACAGCCCTTTCAACTTCAGGGTCGGGAGGTGATTTTGATGGGGGTTGCCCCGACGATCACTTCGGCGGATAAGAAGAAACGGCCGATGGGTTATTCCATTAAGGCGGGAACACTTCAGTTGGGATTTCAAGTCGCCGATCGTTTGGGGGTGAAGCCTGGCGATCAACTCAGTTTAGGGGCTAAAGAATTCTCTGTGACCAAGTGCCTAGTCGAAAGCGGCACAGAACAAGATATCTATGTTTTCGGGCACCTGGAGGATATTCAGGGTGTCTTGGGGCTGGATGGGCAGATCAATGAGATCAAAGCAATCGATTGTCTCTGCCTGACCGCCGACGAGGAACCAATTAAGATTCTGAGACAAGAACTTGCCAAAGTGCTTCCTGAGGCGCGTGTGATCCAAGACCGAGTTCAAGCCGATGCGCGGGCGAAACAACGGCAGATGATCGAGAACAAGTTTGGATTTCTATCGCCGTTCCTCTTGGTTGTGAGTGCCCTATGGGTAGGTGTGATGGCGACGCTCAACGTTCGTGAACGTCGGGCCGAAATTGGTGTGCTTCGAGCCTTAGGATACGGTTCAGGGCGAATTGCCGGATTATTCTTGGTCAAGGCGATCTTGCTTGGCTGTGTCGGGGCTGTGATTGGTTTTGGACTCGGGAATGCGCTGGCCTTGAGTGTGGGGACAGAGATTTTTAAAGTCACTGCCAAGGCGATTCAGACGGATTGGAATCTCTTGGGGATGGCAGTCTTGGCCACACCCCTGTTTTCTGCCATCGCCTCGTTCATACCAGCGATGTTGGCCGTTGCACAGGATCCGGCAGTAAGCTTGAGGGAGGATTAGATCATGATTTCTTGTGAGGCAGTTTCAAAGGTGTATCCCACTCGTTCTGGCGAGGTTCGCAGTCTTGATCACTTTGATCTTAAGATTGCGAAGGGTGAGTTTCTTGTTGTCCGGGGAGGGAGTGGTTGTGGCAAGACGACTTTGCTGTTGGCTTTGGGTGGCATGCTGCGACCAAGCTCAGGGCGAGTGATGTTGAATGGCGAGGATCTCTACGCGATGTCTAGCCAGGAGCGGGCTAAGGTGAGATCGCATTCTGTTGGCTTCGTCTTCCAAATGTTTCATCTAGTGCCGTATTTGAGCATTCTTGAGAATATCCTGCTCGCACACCCAGGCAAAGTCTCCCGCTCGGTGATGGATAGAGGACAGCAACTAATCTCGGAATTGGGCATCGAACATCGCGTTCACCATAAACCCGCTGAACTATCGGCCGGAGAACGGCAACGAGCCGCCATTGGAAGGGCTTTGCTCAATGAACCTGAATTCTTACTCGCAGACGAGCCTACGGGGAATCTTGATCCCGAAAACACTGCTGAGGTGTTCAAACACTTGAGTGAATTCCACCGGGCGGGAGGAACCGTCGTGGTGGTGACCCATGGTCATGCTGCAGACGCCTATTCAGATCGCGTGATACGATTGGATCAGGGGCGTTTGGTCGAAATTAATGGGGAACGGGAGTCGACGGCGGAATGAAAAGAGAAACGGATTTGAATCGAATGGAAAGCATCAGAGTGGCTTGGGTTCTTGGACTGTGTCTGAGTGTCCTCAATGTTTCAGCGGATTGGCCCACCTATCGTGGTGATAATGCTCGGAGTGGAACGAGTGACGAGGCACTTTCCCTACCCTTGAGCAATACATGGACTTTCCAGTCTAAACACAAGCCAGAGCCGGCGTGGAAAGGTGAGGCAAAGTGGGATGGCTGGAACAAGGTCTATAACCTCAAATCGAGGCAAACGTTTGACTATGCCTTTCAAGTGGCCCTTGCCGGTGACCTGGTTTACTTCGGTTCTTCGGCGGATGATAAGGTCTATTGTCTGGATGCGGCATCGGGCAAGGAACAATGGAGTTTCTTCACTGAGGGCCCGGTGCGCTTTGCGCCCACGATTCATGAAGGGCGTGCCTACTTCGGTTCCGATGATGGTCGAATATACTGTCTGAATGCCAATAATGGTGAACTCGTCTGGAAGGTTCAGATCGGCCCACGAGATTATCGCATTGCGGGAAATGGCCGTGTGATCTCAGCTTGGCCTGCCCGGGCTGGGGTTGTGATTCAGGATGGCATCCTTTACACAGCAGCCGGAATGTTTCCCTCGGAAGGCGTCCATTTGTGTGCCTTGGAGGTAACGACCGGAAAGGTCTTATGGCGTCAGGTGCAAACGGACCTTCCAGCCCAAGGGTACATGTTGGCGTCGGCAACCCGATTGTATGTGCCGACGGGGAGGAATAACCCGGTTATTCTTGATATTGCCGATGGCAAACGCTTGCGAGTGGTTCAAGGTCAAGGCGGGACTTATGCGCTCTTGTCCGGGAACGCACTTATTTTTGGCCCTGGAAAAGTGGGGCAGCTCGGTGTCGTCGAAGGTGAGACCAGCGATCAGTTGGCCCAGTTTTCTGGGAATCATATGATTGTGGCTGATGGAAAATCCTATCTTCACTCCGACTACGAAATTAGTGCTCTGGACCGGGATCGATTCATGGCTTTGGCGAGAGAACGAAAGGTCGTCTTTGCCCAGCAGAACGATCTTTCGGACAAGTTGAAGAAGGCGCGTGCGCTCAAGAAAGACCAACAGGATCCTGCTGCCATTGGTGAGATGAGAAAAACGGTGCTGAACTTGGGACGCAAGATTGATGAGCTTTCCGAGCAGATGCGTGATTGTGAATTATGGAAAGAAGAGTGTGATTACCCATTGGATCTCATTCTTGTTGGCGATCACTTGATTGCTGGGGGTGAGGGACGCGTCGGAGCCTTCAACGTTTCCAATGGTAAACGGGTCTGGGATTCGGAGGTGAATGGTCGGGTATTCGGTCTGGCCAGTAGTGGACATCGCCTTTTTGTCAGTACGGATCTGGGAACGATTCACTGTTTTGGGACCTCTCAACACGCTTCTAAGTAGTCGAGAAAGGCATCTGGATCGCCGTACGGACTCCTTCTTGATTGAGCCCGATTGCGGTCTGGCCGCTCGATTGGCCACGCCATTGCGAGACAGTCAGGTCTTCTTCCGTCTAAGAATGGGGACTTTTCCTTTTTTTATCTTCCGAAATCAGGTTTGGTAGCGAATGGCATGGCCAAAGACTACGTGCTCCAACCTTATCACTCCGAGGTCGATCTTAAGATCGACTACAAGGAGGAGCTTAACCAACAACAGTGGGAAGCTGTGACCTGTCCTCCGGGCCCTGCCTTGGTGATCGCCGGCGCGGGTGCTGGGAAAACGCGTACGTTAACCTACCGCGTTGCGTATCTGATCGAGCATGGGGTTGAGGCAGATCGGATCTTACTTCTCACCTTTACCAACAAAGCGGCGAAGGAAATGATGCATCGGGTGGCATCATTGTTGGGGCAGGAATTGAATTCATTGTGGGGCGGGACGTTTCATTCGATCGGTAATCGCTTGCTCAGACGCCATTCTCAATCCATTGCCTACCCTTCGGATTTCACGATCATGGATCGTGAAGATGCCAAGGACTTGCTCAGTGCCTGTATCGCAGCGGAGAAAATTGATGTGAAGGCGACTCGATTTCCTAAGCCGGATGTGGTTGCTGATATTTTTTCTCAAGCCGTTAACCGGATGATCTCTGTGGACGATATGATCCAGGAACAGTTTGGCTACTTCAAACATCTCACCTCACAGATTGAGGCAGTGCTAAAGCGATACATGGACCGGAAGCGGGCCGGAGGCTTGATGGACTTTGATGATCTGCTGGTGCTTTGGTTGGAACTCCTGAAGAAAGATGAAGTAATTCGACAACGCTATCAGCAACGCTTTCAATACGTTCTCGTCGATGAGTACCAAGATACGAATAAGCTCCAAAGCAGTCTTATCGACTTACTCGCTGAGGGCCATGGAAACGTGATGGTCGTGGGCGATGATTCGCAAAGTATCTATTCCTGGCGAGGCGCGGACTATACGAACATCTTGGAGTTTCCCAAACGGTATCATGGGGCGAAAACCTTTAAGATAGAAACCAACTATCGAAGTACCCCTGAAATTCTAAACCTTGCGAATTCAGCGATCGCGGCCAACGTGAACCAATTTGACAAGGAGCTTCAGGCAGTGAGAGATACCGGGGCGAAACCAGTTGTCGTCTCCTGTAATGACGCCAATGAGCAGGCGGCCTTTGTCGCCCAGCGAGCACTTGAGTTGAGAGAAGAGGGGACGGAATTAGATTCGATGGCGATTCTCTATCGCTCTCACTTCCATGCTATGGAGATTCAACTCGAGTTGACCCGCCGTAATATTCCTTTTGTTATCACCAGCGGAATTCGTTTCTTTGAACAGGCACATATTAAAGACGTCGCGGCCTATATCAAATTGGTGGTAAACGCGCGTGATGAGTTGGCCTTTAAGCGGCTTGCGAAAATGTTGCCTGGGATCGGTGCTAAATCGGCGGACAAACTTTGGGCCAAATTCTCTGAGCGCTTGCCTGATCGACTTGAGTTGCCGGCGGACGAGGACGGATCCGAGGAGAGCGTGTCTGCGCCGCCAATCGAGATTGCCAAGATTCTGGTGGAGTGTGCTGCGCTGGTTCCAAAAAAGGGAAAAGCGGCCTGGGCTCAGTTGACTGCCACGATTGCGCAGTTGGAGGATGCTGCGATTCGCTCTTCTCCGAGCCGAATGATCGAATTGATTTTAGACGCTGGCTACGAGGAATACTTGAAAGAAGTGTTTTCAAACTATCGCTCGCGTCTCGAAGATGTTCAGCAAATTGCCCAATATGCGAGACAGTTCGAAAGTCCTGAGGAATTTCTTGCCCAGTTGGCTTTGGAAACGAATCTGGATACGGAAGAAAGAGCACCCGAAACCGAGGACAACGAACGGATCCGGCTTACGTCGATTCATCAAGCAAAGGGACTCGAGTTTGATGTCGTGTTTGTAGTGATGTTGTGCGATGGCCTCTTTCCTTCGTCTCGATCACTTGAGAATCCGGAAGCAGAAGAAGAAGAGCGTCGATTATTCTATGTGGCAACGACACGGGCAAAGAATGAACTCTATCTCTCGTATCCGATGATGCGATTCGCCCAGGGTCGCACCGGAGACGTGATGCAGCAACCGTCTCGCTTTTTGAATGAGTTGCCAGAGAAAGTTTATGAATCTTGGAATTTGTGTCGTCATAGCAGTTTTTGACGACGCGGACTGACTTGAGGGATTGAACGATAATGAGATTGCTAAGAACAACCGTCGTTTTGATAGCCTGCTGCGCCTTGTTGGGGTGCTCGACCACTTCGCCGAACCCCGAGTTGGGTATGTCAAGACGAGGGGTTGGTGTTTCCGGACAGGATGTTGATGAGCTACGGCGGTCGCTCGTTCTTTTCATCGGGGAACAAGACTACGAACTTGCGGACTCCGATAGACGAACGCTCGATTTCGATCGGCTTGCCTCAAAATGGGCCTCCATGCGATATGGTTCCTTTGTTAATCCTGAAACCTTCATTCGCATGAAGGTGATTATCATGGAAGTAGGAGCCTCAGATTACTGGGTGAGTTTTGAACCCTTGATTGTTACTGAACGTGGATCTGGCTTTGAGGCCGCCAAGCCTCTCAAGGGAAGCGCTGTCCGTGAAATGCAGTCGATACTGGAAAGCTGGAAGCTTCAGTTGTCAGAAGGGTAGCGGGGCGCTTCATAAATCTCTATCGGATGGCCTCGTTCCTTTGAGGGTGCCGGGGTGTTTTTGATTCCCGGAATATCGGGAGTTGAAAGCGATTGCCTTCTGGTTAGATCTGAGGGAATGATAGAGGAGGTATTGTGATCGCGACACAGGAACAGTTCTCGGAAGCAAGAAGGCTGCTCGAATGGCAAAATGTCCCTCTGGGCCGTTCGATCCGTGGCCGCGTCGATCTTCTGGTGCGAGCGATTCCATCGCTGCTCAATAGCATCGCTCAGGAGCTAACGGGGATTCAAACGACTGGAAGCGCGAAGCTACGTTTCATCTCTCTCGTTACTCACCATTGCAAATTTCTTAGATTCTCTGAATAAACTTCATCTATGAATGAGTCACTGCCTCTGGTTGTTCTTCTCTACTACAAATACGTTCGAATCGATGAGCCCGAGAATTTTGTGAAGGCCCATCGGATCCTTTGTGAATCATTGGGATTGAAAGGAAGGATCTTGGTCGCTGAGGAAGGCATCAACGGCACGGTCGTTGGCCAACCTGAGGCAACCCGCCAATACCAAGAAGCCATGGCTGCGGATCCGAGATTCGCCGATATGGAATTCAAGCTGAGTCAGGGCAGTGAGAGTACGTTTCCGAAATTGATGATTAAGGTTCGGAATGAGATCGTTACTCTAGGCCTCGAAGAGGACGTGGATCCAAACGAAACAACAGGTAAACACCTTTCGCCACAGGAGTGGAAGGAGATGTTGGATCGAGAGAAGGACGATATTGTAGTGTTTGATGCCCGGAATCGATACGAGTCTGACGTTGGATATTTCGAAAACGCGATCAAGCCTGACATTGAGAACTTTCGCGATCTGCCTGATCGCGTTGACGACTATGCTCATCTTAAGGACAAGAAATTCTTGATGTATTGCACCGGTGGCATTCGCTGTGAAAAGGCATCCGCTCTTTTCAAAGAGCGAGGCTTTAAAAATGTCTACCAACTACATGGTGGAATCGTGAGTTACTTGGAGAAAGAAGGCCGCGTTCATTGGGAAGGGGATTGTTTCGTTTTCGATCAACGAATGGTGGTGCCGGACGACTTTGCGTTGGCGGATGAACCCGTGGGGCAGTGTGAACATACAGGCGCCAAAACCCGAAAATTTGTGAATTGCATTCACGTGCCTTGCCATCGTTTGTTCTTGGTGAATCCTGAGGCCTTGGCTGAGCATCCAGAGTTCGAGATTTGTGCGCGTTGCACCGAAGCTGGCGTGACGCTTGAGACGGTCGATCGTGGGGGAACTGCCATCCCTAAGACACCGCAAGCGTCCTAAAGATGTTCCTGATTGAGGGGTTCGGATACGCGAGTGACGGAGCGACATTGTCCGGTGAGCTCATCGATATCCAGTAGGGCTCCCTTGATGTAGATGCGGCGTTTCGCCACTTCAAAACGTTGGGGGCGTTGTGTCAAGAAACGCTCAATGATAGGGGGAATTTCTCTCCCAAGAACACTCTCTTGCGCTCCGGTGAATCCGGCATCACAGAGAAACCCGGTGCCTCCGGGGAACACTTGCTCGTCGGCGGTTTGAACGTGCGTGTGGGTGCCTACAAGGGCGGTGATTCGCCCGTCCAGGAAGCGTCCCATGGCAATCTTCTCTGAGGTTGCTTCGGCATGCATATCGACAAAGATATTTGGTGTGATATCGCGAAGTTTAGGAATGAGCCGGTCGATTGCATGGAAGGGGCATTCGAGATCACCCATAAAGGTTCTCCCTTGAAGATTGACGATCACGACATTGACCCCGTTTTCGTGAGTCCAGACGGTGTAGCCTTGTCCTGGGGTGCCCGATGGATAGTTGAGTGGTCGGACGAAGCGTGTTTCCACTTCGAGCAGCCCGCTTACGGTTCGTTGATCCCACAGATGATCACCTGTGGTAATGATATCGACTCCAGTGTCGTAAATCTCTGCCGCGATATCGGGTGTGATCCCTGACCCTCCGGCGGAGTTCTCCCCATTGGCGATCACCAGATCGATACTGTTCTGAATGCGATAGAGTGGCAGAATCTCTCTAAGAATACGTCTTCCGGGAGAGCCTACGATATCGCCAATGAATAGAATTTTCACCTGCCGGAACCTATCGCATGCCAGAGGCATGACAAGAAAAAGGGAGTTTGGGCGGCGATCCGTTAGGAGAATGGGGCCGAGTTCGGCCATTTCCGAAGATAATGAAAGCGGGGGCCAACCAAGAAGTGAGCGCTTGGAGCCTTCCGTTTTCGAAACGCCAGCTTTTTGCCGGTTGACGTTCTTGAAATAGCGCCTTAAATGCGGGGTATGCGATGGTTGGTAATGTTAGTGCTTGGGGGACTGCTTGGAACAGGATGTCAAACCAATCGCCCTAAAGCAAGCAGTGGGGCGGAGGGAGTGCCTCTCTTGTCTGAAGCCGGTGAGGGGAACTCGGTACAGGCCGCGCCGACCAACGGTGAGCCGGTGATTATTCCGATAACCAGTCCAACGGGTGTCGTGGCAACAGTGAACGATCCCCTTCGCTTTGTCGTTCTTGACTATGCCCTTAGCAACTTACCCAAGCTGGACCAGCGTTTGTTTATTTACCGTCGCGGTCAGAAAGTCGCCGAAGTGAAAGTCACGGGCCCGTTCCGAGGGCAAACGGTGGCCGCAGATATTATTGAGGGTATTGCAGCAGCGGGGGACGAAGTTCGTGCTGAGTGACTCAGCCCAAGCGAGCCAACTCCCTGCCGCATGCAAGCCTACCCCATAAGTGGGCCTTATTTCTTAGGCGTGAAGTCGAGCGTCTCGACGAGAAACGCCCACTGATCGGCAATCTCTTCAATGACCTTGCTGGTGGGCTTTCCAGCCCCATGACCGGCGCGGGTCTCGATTCTAATGAGCACCGGATTGTCGCCGCTGTGATATTCTTGAAGTCGTGCCGCATATTTGAAACTGTGCCCAGGAACGACGCGGTCATCGGTATCGGCGGTCGTTACCAAGGTTGCGGGGTAGTGTGTCCCGGGTTTTAGATTATGATAAGGTGAGTAGGCGTAGAGGGCTTTGAATTCCTCTGTGTTATCGGAGGAGCCGTAGTCATCCACCCAAAATCTTCCAGCCGTGAATTTCTGGAACCGTAGCATATCCATCACTCCAACGGCAGGAAGTCCCGCAGCATAGAGCTCGGGGCGCTGGTTCATGCAGGCTCCGATCAGAAGGCCTCCATTGCTGCCACCCTGAATGGCGAGTTTGCTTGAATTCGTGTAGTCTTTCGCGATTAACCACTCTGCAGCGGCAATGAAGTCATCGAAGACATTTTGCTTTTGAAGCTTCGTGCCTGCTTTGTGCCATGCCTTGCCGTACTCCCCTCCACCGCGAAGGTTTGCTTGGGCGTAGATGCCACCCATCTCCATCCAAGCAAGTCGACTGATCGAAAAACGGGCTGGTAGCGAAATGTTGAATCCACCGTAGCCGTAAAGGAGCGTCGGGTTGTTGCCATCGAGTTTGATGTCTTTGTGATGGGAGAGGAACATTGGCACTCGGGTGCCATCCTTGCTCTGGTAGAACACTTGTTCCACGACGTAATCGTCAGGATTGAACCGTACCTTAGGTTGGCGGATGAGTTCGCTCTCTCCGGTGAGAATGTCGTAGCGATAGACGCTTGGTGGGCGGTTGAGGCTGTTAAAGGAGTAGAAGGTTTCTGTGTCGGTTCGCTTTCCGCCGAAGCCTGAGGCCGTTCCAATGCCAGGAAAGCTCACCTCTCGAACGAAGGTTCCACTGATGGAGTAGAGTTTTACCTGGGTTTTGGCGTCCTTCAGGTATTCGGTGACAAAGACGTTGCCTACGATCCCAACGCTCGAAAGCGCATTTTCTGATTCTGGAATCACCTCGCGCCGTTTCTTGGGCTCCCGGATATCAATGGCGACGACGCGTCCGTTAGGGGCTTCGAGATTTGTTTTGAAGTAGAACACTGGTCCGTCGTTGCCGACAAAGCTGTATTCGTTCTCGAAGTTGTCGATGAGATCGATTGGTAGGGCGTAAGGCTCGTTGAGATCGCGATAGAGGACGCGATAATTGTCGTCGGTTCCCTTCCATACGGTAAGAACGAGGTAGCGGCCGTCCTCGGTCACCGATGCTCCAAAACCCCAATCGGGATAGTCCGGGCGTTGGTAAACAAGAACATCCTGGTCTTGCTGGGTTCCGATGCGGTGGTAGTAGACCATCTGGTTCTTATTGAGCGACTGAAAGGCGTCTCCTTCTCTAGGCGCTGGATAGCGGCTGTAAAAGAAGCCTCGGCTATCGTTGGTCCAACTGACACCGCTAAATTTGATCCAGTGAAGTTCCTCACTCAGGACTTCCTTGGTCTCAAGATTCATGATCCGCCACGTTCGCCAATCCGAGCCGCCGTCTTGGATGCTGTAGGCCATGTGGCCCGCGTCCTCAGAGAAGACGACGGATCCGAGGGCTATGGTACCGTCTTCTGACCAGGTGTTTGGGTCGACGACTAGTTCGGGTTCACTCGTAAGGGTACGTTGACGAAAGAGAACGTTTTGGTTCTGGAGCCCGTCATTTTTCCAAAAGTAATACCAATCGCCTCGCTTGAAGGGGGAGCCGATCTTTTCGTAGTTCCAAAGCTCTGTCAGCCTATCTTCGATCGCTTGTCGGTGCGGGAGGGCCTTGAGGTAGCCGAAAGTGACCTTGTTTTGTGCTTCAACCCAGTGCTCGACTTCGTTGGATTCGCGGACGTCCTCTTCAAGCCAACGGTAGGGATCGGCAACCTGGGTGCCGTGATAGTCATCCGTGTGCAGTGATTTCTTGGATTGAGGATACGTCAGTTTGTCGGCGGCCGCAGGGTTCATAAGTGAGACACACCCGACGGTGAGTAGCAAAGGGATAAAGGATCGGCATTTGCGTAACATAAGAGTCCTCGCTCGTTCGTTGTGTTCTGAGTTGAGATTGCAGAGCCTTATAGCTCTCCTAGAGCCAGAAACGATACTCCTTCGGTGCTACCGGACAAGTGTTTATCCGGCTCTTCGATTAGAATTGGAGCGAAATCGAAGGGGAGCTACTCCTTCTTGTGGTACGGAGAATGGAGATTGAAATAGATCCCGCAAAGGGGTTTTTCGGCGTCCGTTTGACTGAGGATAATCGTGACTTGACGATCGAGTGCGATTCCATGACGTAGGCCAGGTCCCCGTTCGACGTAGGCCTTGATTGCTTTTTCCAATAAACGCACGAGGGATGCTTTGCAGTCCTCAGGTGGTTTATCGAGGCAGATTACGAATTTGTCGTAGGAGCGAAGTGCCTCGGCAATTTCTGTCGTGAATGTTTCGACGTTCAAATCCATCGGCGCGAGATTAGAGGAACGGAATTGATTGTAAATAGTGGACCGAACGATCAGCGGACTGATTTCCGTTTTCGTTCCCCAAAAAGGGTGGTTCCGAGACGAACCATGGTCGCCCCTTCTTCAATGGCGATTTCGAAATCCCCGCTCATTCCCATGCTCAATTCTGGTAAGGGCGCTCCCAAAATGGCCTCCGCTTCCTGTTGCAATTCTTTCAAGCGGCGAAAGTAGGGGCGTGATTTTTCTGGCTCCTTGGCCCATGGCGCCATGCACATGAATCCGTGGATCTCTAGGCGATCATAGGTATTTAGCTCGAGGAGTGTGTTGAGAACCTCATTAGGACTAAATCCGTACTTGGTCGCCTCGCCGGACACGTTCACTTCAAGGAGGACGGGTAGTGTCTTTGCTAGCTTGATGCATGCATCCTGAAGAGCCTCTGCCACGCGGTCACTATCGACACTATGGATCATCCGGGAAAAATAGGCCGCATCGCGACATTTGTTTGTCTGGAGATGGCCAATGAAATCCCACTTTAGATTGCCTGGACATTGCCCTCGCTTGAGTTTGAGTTCCTGGACCTTATTTTCTCCAAAGAGGGTTAGGCCGGCATCGGCCGCCTCGCGAATGCGCTCAGGGGGATGTCCCTTACTGACGGCAATGAGCGTCACGTCGTCGGGAGTCCTAGCGGCTCGATCGCAGGCACGGTTGATTCGTTCCTGAATTGAGGTAAGGGTTTCGTTGATGCTCATGCGCTTGATTTACCGGATCCGGAAAAACATTGAAACTAGGTTTTTCATGTTGATGATTTTTGACCATACTCAAAGGAGGATTTAGTCGTGCCAGAAGACGTCTCTCAATCAAATCAGAAACCGCGGCGAAAGTATGTCCGGGCTATCGGGCCCCGACTGCGTGTCATCCTCCTCGTCGTGTTTGGGCTCGTGGCTCTCCTTGGGGCCAATTCAGCCTACTTAGCGAGTATCACGTTCCTAGAGTGGTATCGAGGCGAAACTTATCAGAATTACTTCTACCAATTCATGTTTCTGGGGCATTTGGTCCTTGGGATCATGCTCCTGGCTCCGTTCATAGCTTTTGGTATCGGCCATATCAAGAACGCGTACAATCGTCCCAATCGGCGAGCGGTGAGGGTGGGGTATGCCCTTTTTGGCGTGAGCCTCGCTTTGCTTTTTACCGGGGTTGCCTTGATGCGAGTGGAGGGGTTCGAGATCAAGAATCCCAGTACGCGATCGATGGCCTATTGGATCCATATCCTGAGTCCGCTGTTGGCTGTTTGGCTTTATGTTCTCCATCGGCTGGCTGGTCCTAGGATAAAGTGGCGGGTTGGCTTGACCTGGGCAGGTGCTGTTGGAGTGGTGGTTGCTGGGATGGTTTTCTTTCACTCTCAAGATCCCCGACAGTGGAATGTTGTCGGCCCTAAGGAAGGGGCTCAATATTTTGAACCCTCGCTGGCTCGAACAGCCAGTGGGAACTTTATTCCTGCCGATACTTTGATGATGGATGAGTATTGTATGGAATGTCATCCGGATGCTTATGAGGGCTGGTTTCACAGTGCTCACCATTTCAGTTCATTCAATAACGAACCCTATCTGTTCAGTATCAAGCAGACTCGCGAGGTGATGAAGGAACGGGATGGCAACGTGAAAGCGTCTCGTTGGTGTGCGGGTTGTCACGATCTTGTCCCGTTTTTCAGTGGTGCCTTTGATGATCCTGACTTTGACATGGAGAATCATCCGACGGCCAAGGCTGGAATCACCTGCACTGCCTGTCATGCAATCACGAATGTGAACAGCCCGCGAGGGAATGCTGATTACACCATTGAAGAGCCGGTCCATTATCCCTTCGCGAAGAGTGAGAATCGATGGCTCAAATTCATTAACCGTCAGATGGTCAAAGCGAAGCCTGAGTTTCACAAGAAGACTTTTTTGAAGCCGCTCCATAAGTCTGCTGAGTTCTGTTCGACCTGTCACAAGGTGAGTTTGCCGAAGGAAGTGACTCACTATAAGGACTGGCTGCGGGGGCAGAATCATTATGATAATTTTCTTGTGAGCGGCGTCTCAGGGGGGAATGCCAAATCGTTCTACTACCCACCCAAGGCACAGGAGAATTGTAATGGCTGTCACATGCCCTTGAAGGAATCGAATGATTTTGGTGCTGGCTTTTTTGGAACGACAGGAGCCTTGTCGATTCATGATCATCTGTTCCCCGGTGGCAACACGGGTGTTCCGGCCATTCGTAAGGATCATGAGTCCGTGCTGGCACAACAAGAGATTCTAAAAGACTCAGTGCGAGTGGATTTGTTCGGGATTCGTGAAGGGGGAACGATTGATGGTGATCTCATTGCCCCGTTGGAATCTGGCTCGATCTCTCTAAGCCCCGGGAAAACCTATTTGCTCGAAGTTGTCTTGCGAACGCTCACCGTCGGGCATCTTTTCACGCAGGGCACGGCCGATTCCAACGAGGTGTGGGTGGATGTGGAAGCGAAATCGGGGGCTAAGACCTTGGGACGCAATGGTGGTCTAGGTGACTTTAATCAAGTGGATCCTTGGTCGCACTTTGTCAATGTCTACATGCTCGATAAGCACGGTAATCGAATTGATCGCCGGAATGCTGAGGATATCTTTACGCCCCTTTATAACAATCAGATCCCTCCTGGCGCAGCGAGCGTTCTCCACTACCGCCTAGAAATACCGGCAGACCATGTGGGCCCTGTTGAGCTCTCAGCCACATTGAAGTATCGCAAGTTTGATACGACTTACATGCAGCATATTTACGGTCTAGATCATACGAATGAACTTCCGATTACCATCATTGGCGAAGATCGGATCCGGCTTTCAGTGACTGAGGACGACACGCAGTCTGAGGCGGTAGATGCCTCAGTAGCTGGGCCTGTGATTCCGACCTGGCAGCGTTGGAATGATTATGGCATTGGGCTTTTGCTCAAGAGTGGTGCGGGGAGCGAGAAAGGGCAATTGCGGCAGGCCGAAGAAGCCTTTCTGGAGGTAGAGAAGCTTCAGCGGCCCGATGGACCATTAAATCTTGCTCGGGTCTTTCTTAAGGAAGGGCGGGTGACAGAGGCTGTGGAGGCCCTTCAGCGGGCAGCGTCCTTCGATCCGCCGGCCCCTCAGTGGACGCTCGCCTGGTTCAACGCTCTGGTGAACAAGCAGAACGGTCGCTTTGATGAAGCCATTCGTGAGTTAAAAGGAATTCTTGAGGATCGCTATGCTGAGCTCATGGACCGGGGATTTGATTTCTCTAAGGATTATCACGTTATCAATGAACTTGGCCTGACCTACTATGCAAAGTCCACGACACTCCGAGCTCAGCCCGAACAACGGAAGGCAATGCTAGAAATGGCCGTAGCCACCTTTCACAAGACCTTAGCGCTTGATCCAGAAAACGAGACGGCTCACCACAATCTTGGAATCATATATTCGATCCTTGAGAATGAGCCTGATGCGGCCAAGCACCGCAGCTTGCATGAACGCTATCGGGTCGACAACAACGCTCGCGATCAGGTGATCGCCATCGCTCGGGAGAATAATCCAGCGGCTCGAAATGCTGCGCAACCTGTTGTCATTTATGACCTTCATCGGTCGGGAGCGCCGGGGCTTTGAGGGCGATGAGAGACGATCGTGTCCTCTGTTGGAATTCTGCGACGAGTAAGGCTGGTTCTCTCTCCCTCCCGTTCGCTTACCCACTCGGAATGGGTTGATTGGTCCCGGTTTCTGCTATAAATCAAGGCCATGCCAGATTCTGATATCGATGCGGAAGAAAACGCGGAAATCACTGATCATGCCGATGATGCCGTGATTGGGCGGGCCTTCCGGTGGTCAGCAATTGCTTTTGGAACGATCGTGGTGATTGTCGGGATTGGAGTCTATATCGTCACTCGCCCTCCTGAACAGGGTGCTGACAAAGTCACCGCGATCGTCGCTCCCGAAACTCCAGAACAGTTGTCTGCTACGGTCCCGACCGTCCGCTTTGCCGATATCACCACGGCTGCTGGAATTGATTTCATCCATAACAACGGTGCTGCTGGAGAAAAACTGCTTCCGGAGACGATGGGTGGAGGCGTCGCATTCTTTGATTTTGATGGGGACGACGACCAGGATCTCCTTTTTATCAATGGTACCTCGTGGCCAAATGCCGCTCTGGCGAAGGTCAGCACTGCCAAGCTTTATGCGAATGATGGCACGGGCAACTTCACCGATGTCACGAGTGGATCAGGTCTGGATGTTCCTCTATACGGAATGGGCGTTGCCATCGGAGACTATAATCGGGATGGGAAGCCTGATGTGTATGTCACGGCAGTCGGGGCCAATCGGCTCTTCAAGAATGTCGGTGAAGGTCGTTTCTTGGACGTCACCGAGGAGAGCGGAACCGGAGGGGCGTCTTCCGATTGGAGTACTTGCGCCAGTTGGTTCGATTACGATAACGATGGCGATCTTGACCTTTTTGTCGGCAACTATGTGAGGTGGACCAAGGAGATTGATTTTCAGTTGGGCAGCACCTTAGTTGGTTTGGGGCGTGCTTATGGTCAACCGATGAATTTTGAAGGATCCTTTCCTTCGCTATTTCGAAATGATGGCGATGGGAGTTTCGCTGATGTTTCCGAGGAGAGTGGAATCCGAGTGGCTAACAAAGCGACGGGAGTTCCCGTCGCGAAATCTCTGGGAGTGGCTCCGGTCGATCTTAATCGGGACGGATGGATGGACCTGGTAATTGCTAACGATACAGTACGCAACTTTGTTCTCAGTAACCGGTGGGATCAAACCTTCAAGGAAGTGGGTTCGTTGACTGGGCTTGCCTATGATACCTACGGGAAAGCACGGGGGGCGATGGGCATTGATACCGCTCGCTATCGTGATGACGGAGCCTTGGCAGTTGGGATCGGAAACTTCGCCAACGAAATGACAGCCCTATACGTGGAGCAGAGTCGGCCCATGATCTTTACCGATGAAGCGATCCCTGCGGGCATTGGTCCAGCGAGTCGCTTGTTATTGAAATTTGGTCTCTTCTTTTTTGATTACGATTTGGATGGATGGCAAGATCTGCTGACGGCGAATGGCCATCTTGAAGAAGAGATTTCGCAGATTCAGAAAAGCCAGCAGTATGAGCAACCGGCACAATTGTTTTGGAATAGTGGCGCTGATTTTGGGTGCCAGTTTATTGAGGTGACAAGCGAACAGGCAGGAGAGAGTTTGTTTGAACCTATCGTTGGTCGAGGGTCTGCGTTTGCTGATATTGATGCTGATGGTGATCTCGACTTTGTTGTTTCACAGATCAACGCGGCGCCCCGGTTGTTTCGAAATGATCAGAACTTGGAGCATGATTGGATTCGAATCCGCCTTGAAGGAACCAACCAGAATCGGGATGGCATCGGCGCGTGGATCAAGGTGACGGTTGATGGAGACGTGCTGTGGCGGCAAGTGATGCCAACTCGCAGTTACCTGTCTCAGTCTGAGCTTCCGGTCACGATCGGCCTTGGAAAGGGCTCGGTGATCGAGAAAGTCGAAATCATTTGGCCAGGTGGCAAAGTTCAGGAGATCTCCGAGGTGCCCTTACGGCAATTGACCGTTATCGTGGAGGAATGATTCGAAGGCACGGTTTGATAACTAGAAGGCGTAGGCAAAAATCCTGAGGGTCGCGTGGCGGTTAGAAAACCAACAAACACGGATTCCTTCCAGGCGCGGTTCGCTACCTCCGAGCTCGTTGCTTCCCTGCGTTCAGAGTTGGCGAATTCCGAGGCGCTAGAGCACGCTGATCTTGCCTCTTCCTCCTGGGCATTTTTGGCGGCATTGATTCATCGAATCGAACCGATGGCTCCTGTGCTGATGGTGAGTCCTGGCCTCAAGCAACAGGAGGGGCTTCACCAAGATCTTCAAACCTGGCTAGCTTGGCTCGGAGACGCTTCGCGGGAAACCAAAACTACAGACTCACCCGAAACTCCAGAATTTTTCCCTGCCTGGGAAACACTTCCTCATGAGGCGAAGTTGTCCCATGCGGATGTGATCAGTGAGCGGATAGAAACCTTGCTCGCATTTCATGCCTTTGCGAGTGGGGCGAGCGCTCGTGCGCCAATCACGGTAACGAACGTTGTCGCCCTGCTTCAAAAGACCTTTCCGCCCTGCTTGTTTCAAGAACGTCTCAAGAGGGTCGAGATTGGGCAGGATCTAGATCCGTTAGATCTTGTGGAATGGTTGGAAACGCAGGCTTTCGAGCCTGAAGCGAAGGTGACTCAGAAGGGCGATCTTGCTCTTCGCGGTGGCATCGTAGATGTCTTTCCCTTGGCGAGTCCCTGGCCAGTAAGGATTGAATTCTTCGGTAATGAAGTGGAGTCGATTCGATACTTCGATCCTCAGACCCAAATGTCGTTGGAGAAGATTGATTCCGTTATTCTGTCACCGGCGGGCGAATTCGGGATCCTTCTGAGAGAAATGGGTGACGGCACTGAATCAGCGAAAAAGGCCTGTGTAGCCAGTCTGTTGGATTATCTGCCCCCGTCGACGATTCTAATTGTTTGTGACCATGCGGCGATTGATGAATTTGCCAGCAATTATCAGCGGCAGATTCCTAATGATGATCCCTTCTCTCAAGACTGGGGCGAAGTCTTGTCCCAGGCTCAGGAGAAGGGCTTTAGAGTTCTTGATTGGTCCTCTCGTATTTCGGAGGAGTTGGTGGCGCCCGTGGATGTTGATACGGGGCAAATCGTTGAAGGATCACCGGAAGGACTGTCGTCCAAGATTCCGGTCTTTGAAGATCTGGAGCAGTTTCGCCCACTCGACACGCGTGCGCCGGTACTTCAGGTCGCAGAACAACAGAGACAACAATTCTTTGAGCAGATGCATCGTTGGTTACGCCAAGGGTATCAACTGGATGTGTTCTGCAATAACGACGGGGAACGAGATCGGTTTAAGGAAATCTGGGAGGAATTTGGTTGGTCCCAAGAGAGCTTTGACGGCGTGCTTCGTATCGAAATAGGCATGCTTGGTCGGGGGTTCCTAGTGGAGTCCCGTAAGTGGGTGGTTGTGACCGATGCTGAGATTTTTGGAAGGTATAAAGTGCAGCGACCAAGGCGCTTGAAGTCCAAACATGCGGTGGCGGTCAAATCGGCGCTTGAGATCGATTTCTCCGATCTGGTTGAGGGCGATTACGTGGTTCACCTTCAACACGGCATTGGGAGGTTTGTTGGCTTGCAACAACTCGATCCGGTTGGTCGTAGTACGGACCCGTCTGAGGAAACGGTCAAAGGGGGCGCTGGACCGGAGTGTTTGGTGATTGAGTATGCTGCCAAGGACCCTAAACAGGCGGCTCCGAAACTCTATGTCCCGGTCACCGAAGCGCATTTGGTCAGCAAGTATGTCGGGGCAGGGAAAGCATCTCCCCAACTCAATACCTTGGGAGGGACTCGGTGGACGAAAGCCAAGGCCCAGGCCGAGAAGGCGGTAGTTGATTTAGCCGGAGAGATGCTGGCGATTCAAGCGGCCCGAGAGTCGGAAGAGGGATATCCGTTTCCACCTGATACGAACTGGCAACGCGAGTTCGAAGGGGCTTTTCTGTACGAGGAAACCGTGGATCAATTGACTGCGATTGAGCACTCCAAGAAAGACATGGAGTCTTCGAGACCCATGGATCGCTTGATTTGTGGCGATGTTGGCTTTGGTAAGACCGAGGTGGCCATTCGAGCGGCCTTTAAAGCGGTGATGAGCGGGAAACAAGTTGCCATGTTAGTTCCCACGACGGTCCTGGCACAACAGCACTATAAGAACCTGGCTGAGCGGATGGTGGACTATCCTATTCGAGTCGAATTACTTTCACGGTTCCAGAAGAAGAAAGAATCCAACAACACCCTTCAAGAACTTGCTGTGGGGGCAGTGGATATTATCGTGGGAACTCATCGCTTGGTGCAGGACGATGTGACCTTTAAGGACTTGGGCTTAGTGATTATTGACGAAGAACAGCGCTTTGGGGTTGTTCATAAAGACAAGTTCAAGATGTTGCGAAAGCTTGTTGATGTGCTGACGCTGAGTGCGACTCCGATTCCTCGGACGCTCCATATGGCGCTGATAGGTGCTCGGGATATGAGTACCATTGAAACCGCTCCTCACGACCGCCTCCCGGTCGAGACCATCGTGACCCAGTATGATGAGCGAACCATTCGCGACGCCATCCAACGAGAGCTCAATCGGCAAGGCCAAGTGTATTTTCTTCACAACCGAGTCGTTTCGATCGAATCCGTGGCTGAGAAGATTCGGCAGCTTGTCCCTTCGGCACGGGTTGTCGTCGGGCATGGGCAATTGGATTCTCGTTCTCTGGAGCGAGTTATGGCGACGTTTGTGAATGGAGAGGCGGATGTGCTGGTCTCTACCACGATCATTGAGAGTGGCTTAGATATTCCCAATGCGAATACGATCCTGATCGATCGTGCGGATCGGTTCGGTTTGAGTGATCTGTATCAATTGAGAGGGCGTGTGGGACGCTACAAACATCAGGCCTATGCCTATCTAATGATCCCTCGACACGCCGGTCTTCTTTCCGACGCTAGAAAACGAATCACAGCCATGAAGCAGTACTCGCGATTGGGAAGTGGGTTCAAGATTGCGATGCGTGATCTTGAAATTCGGGGCGCTGGAAACATGCTGGGGCCGCAACAAAGCGGTCACATCACCGCGGTTGGATTTGAGCTCTATTGCCAACTTCTAAAGCAAAGTGTGGCCGCGTTGAAGGGTGAGACGGTTAAGCCCAGAGTGGAAGTACGCGTGAATTTCGATTTTCTCTCTCTCAATCCGGGAGAGGAGACCAGCGCTGGGCCAAGCAAGAAGAAACAGGAAACAAAGAAGAAACCGAAGTTCGATATACAGGTGCCGCGGGAGGATGTCGCCGTTTTTATCGACGATGAGGAACCTGGGGCGGAGGCCGTCGAAGATGAAATGACTCAACGCCACCCCGCTTCTATTCCTTATAGCTACGTCTCGGAGGTGCAACAGCGGATCGAGATCTACCGCAAATTGGCTCAAGTGAATGATCATGAGTCGCTCTTGGCCTTGAAGAATGAATTAAAGGATCGTTTTGGCCCAATACCACCGCCAGTCGAATTGCTCTTGTTGGTAGCTGATATCAAATGGTTGGCGAGCGATCGGGATGTCAGTAGTGTTGAAGCCCGACGTGGGAAGGTGATGCTGACTCGGAACCGTGATTTGGTGATGGTCGGGGACCGTTTTCCGCGGCTCACAAAGAAGCGCCCAGAGGCTCGGCTAAAAGAGGTGAAACGCTTGCTCTTGTCGCTTTAGGTGAGCGGGCGAGTCGGGGCTCGACATCTGTTCTGCGGTATTGGTATCTGCTGAATACCAATCTCTACGGGCGATCCACGGTCTAGCACTACTTGCGTTGGTCGTGGGGGCAGCTATTCATTGCAAATGCGTCGATATCAAGCTATGGCTTGGAGAAGAACCTTTCGATCCTTTGGGTGTTTTAGCTAAAGTGTGATGCCAATGAATTGTTTTGTGCGACGTATAATGACTAATCATCGATCCGCTCACATGCTTCTTCTTCTCTTGCTATTGGTGGGGGTGAATGATCGCATCATCGCAGCCGAATCCTTTAAATGGAATGCGAAGACAAAGCGTGTTTCCGCTAGTTTTCGTGACTGGCCTTTGGAGAGGGTGTTGACAGAGATTGCCGTTGCCACGAAATGGCAGGTGAAAATTCCGGAGGACTCTGGGATTGTGGTTTCTGGAACCTACAAGAACTTAGCTCCGTCCTTGGCCCTGAAGCACATGTTCGGGCACCTCAATTACGCGGTGTTCAGCTCTCCCCGCGGGGGGAAACCTCGATTGCAGGTGTTTCTTCCCAATCCTGCGGGTCTTGATGATGAAAAGAAGAAGGCTCCGACGCCGGCAAAGAGAACGACCGTTAGCCGGACATCCTCAGGAAAACCCAATTATGCTGATGTGATGAAGCGATTTGACAAGAATGGTGACGGTCTGATTAGTAACGACGAACGGGTGGCTGCCAGGGCTGCGCTCGTTCCTGGGGGATCCAAATAAGGTCGCCGCGTGATTGGAACTGACCATCGTTTCCCTTTGCACTCGGAGTTCCAAACAGTCCGATGAGAATGCTGATATCCCGATCGAATGCGTCAGCCTCTTTGTAGATCGAGCTTGCTTGCTGCCCTGCAGGAGAGTCGAGAGACTTGGGATGTAGTGGTGGTTGGTGGCGGGGCGACGGGATTGGGAGCTGCTGTTGATGCGGCATCTCGAGGGTTCCGTACTCTGTTACTCGAACAAGCAGATTTTGGGAACGGCACCTCAAGTCGGAGCACGAAATTAATCCATGGCGGGTTCCGCTATCTAAAGCAGGGTGACATTGCTCTGGTGAGAGAGTCTCTGCATGAACGAGCGCTCCTTCTGAAAAATGCCCCTCATCTGGTTAGGCCGCTTTCCTTCGTCGTTCCCACGTACCAGTGGTGGGAACGGTTCTATTACGGATTAGGCCTAAAGATCTATGATCTTATGGCTGGGACCCGACGGCTGGGAGGCACTCGGATTCTTTCCCGTCATTCGACGCTCGAGCATTTGGAGGGGCTTTCTGAGAAGGGACTCCTTGGAGGGGTGTCCTATTATGACGCTCAGTTCGACGACGCTCGTCTCGCCATTACTTTGGCTCAAACTGCGGTTAATCAAGGTGGGAAAGTGTTAAACTACTCACGAGTGTTGGAGTTCATTCGCGACGAGGGGAGAATCAACGGACTCGTATTTGAGGACTTGGAGTCGGGTTCGAAGTACCAGATCCGGGCGAGATCGGTAATCAATGCGACGGGGATTTTTACCGATGAGATTCGGCGTCTCGATGATCCTGAATCTTGGCCGGTCATGCAACTCAGTCAAGGGATTCACCTTGTTTTGGATAGAGATGTTCTTGGTGGGGATTCAGCCTTGATGATTCCTAAAACAGATGACGGTCGAATTCTCTTTGCGATTCCTTGGAATGGAAAAGTGATCTTGGGCACCACGGATACACCGGTGTCGTCTGCATCCTTGGAACCACACCCGATTGAATCTGAAATCGATTTTCTTCTGGAGCACGCCTCCAGGTATCTTAAGAAGACGATCTCCCGTCGAGACGTCAGATCTGTCTTCACCGGAATCAGACCCTTGGTGAGCGAATCAGATAAAACTGAGACCGCAGCGATCTCACGAAAACATCGTATCATTGTCTCTAGGTCAGGCTTGGTGACCATCACAGGTGGAAAATGGACCACCTATCGCAAGATGGCGGAGGATGTTGTGAATCGGGCCTTGGAAGTGTCGGGGCTAGTGGAGCGTCCTTGCCGGACCTATCGGCTGCAATTGCATGGGGGGAATCTTAGGAAGGATTCATCATGGAAATGGGAGAACTACGGGGCCGATGCCCCGCTTCTCGATGAGCTCGTCAATGGGAATCCCGAATGGGATATGCTCATCCATCCGAGACTTCCTATCCGAGCCGCTGAGGTCATCTGGGCGGTTCGCTATGAAATGGCCCGCACTGTCGAAGATGTTCTATCTCGACGGACTCGGGCGCTACTTCTCGACGCCTCTGCATCGATTGAAGCGGCACCTGATGTGGCGCGTCTGATGGTCCGGGAGCTGGATTATGATGACGAATGGATCGAGGCTCAGATCGAGGCGTACAGCGAGATCGCTCGACACTACAGTCTCGATCCAACGCTGAAATTTGAAGCCATTTGACCCTTTAGGAATCCGATTACCTCTTTCGCGATAGATTCCTCTTCACCCGCTCAGCGATTTCCCCGCCAATGGCCAGTGACGCCGTTGCGGCTGGGCTCGGCGCATTGAGGACGTGTAATGCGCCTTCTCGTTCAACAAGCTCGAAGTCTTGTATGAGTGTCCCTTCCGGTGACATTGCCTGAGCTCTGACACCGGCGCCGCCAGGCACCAGATCGTCCATTTGTATCTCCGGCACAAGCCGCTGTAGCGATTCGCAAAAACGTCTCTTGCTGAACGAACGGCGCAGTTCGTCGACGGTCATTTTGGGATACTTGGCAATGAATCTCCAGAGGCCGGGAAACGACGATGCATCGACGAGATCAGCAAGATTGATATCCGTTTTTCGATAGCCCTCGCGAGAGAATGCGAGAACGGCATTTGGTCCGGCCTCAATGCCTCCGTGAATGAGGCGGGTGAAATGCACGCCTAAAAATGGAAACTGTGGGTCAGGAACAGGATAGATCAGGTGATTGACCAGCTTTTGCCTCTCAGGCTTTATTTCATAGTATTCACCACGAAAGGGAATGATCCGGACATTCCGTGTTCCACCGCTGAGCTGGCTGACACGATCCGAATAGAGACCTGCACAGCCGATGATATAATCTGCCCGATATTCGTTCTTGAGTGTTTGGATGAGCCACTGGTTCTCTCGTCGTTGTAGGATAGTTACCTTTTCTCCACAGAGTACTTGATTGCCCGCCGCACTGATTTCACCGACCAGTTTCTGAGCCACTTGAGGATAATCAACGATCCCTTCCTGTGGAACCTTGAGAGCGGCGACGCCTCCTACGTGAGGTTCGATCTCGCGCATCGCCGATTGATCCAGCCACTTAAGTCCGTCGAGGCCGTTTTCCTTTCCCCGCTTTTCGAGCGCCTTCAAACGCTCCACTTCTGTGTTATCGATCGCTACAACGATCTTGCCGCAGACCTCATGACTTATATCGTGTTGTTGGCAGAATTCGACCATCTCACGAATTCCCGTGACAGCCAGCCTGGCTTTGATCGATCCGGGTTTGTAATAGAGACCACAGTGAAGCACCCCACTATTGTTGCCTGTTTGATGCCTGCCGACACTCGATTCCTTTTCAAGAACCGTGATGCGGTGCGAGGGGAAGAGACGACCTAGCTTGTAGGCGGTAGCGAGGCCAACGATGCCTCCGCCTACGATTACGATGTGTTTTTCTTTCATCTGGGGGTTCTCTGAGAACTGCTGAAGGGCAAGCCGATTCTTTGACGGTGTTAGACTTTCTTCAGTTGTGGGAACGTTAGACGGTCGCTGCCGCTGCCACACTTGCTTTCATTTTCTGAAGGCCTGTTGTCGCAGTCACCAAAGGATCTAGCTTCCAGTAGTCCCGGTTGAACAACTCTAGCGAGAGCACCGGGGTGGCGCCTACCGACTTGAATATCCCAAAGATATCGTTCAAGGGGGCGATGCCGTCTCCGGGATAGACTCGATGTTCGTCCCGTATTTTGTCTTGAGGTGGATCAGCTGGATAATCGTTCATGTGGATGACCTGCAGGGCTTGAGCGCTCAAGAGTCGGAGACCATTGAAGTCCGAGCCTCCCTTATAGGTGTGATACACGTCGCCGAGAAAACAGGCCTGCGGATGCCCGGCCCGGATTGCGATGTAAATGGCGGTACTGACTTTTCCGATGCTTGGATGCCCACCCCACATCTCGATCTGGGGGACGACACCTGTTTCTTCTCCGAGCTCAAGAAGGGCACGATAACGTTCTGCTGCGGCATCGGGTTCAACCGGGTCGTTTCCCGGAACTCCAGCGGGCGGAGCCGCGATTCGTTTACCACCGATCTTTGCTAAGAGATCCATGTCTCGGGCGGCGTCATCGAAGCCTTTCTTCCGCTTCTCTGCGTCGTTGACGGCCCAGCTTGCAAACCCAATCGCGCTTTCGACCGTCATCCCGTAGTCTTCAATTTGTTTTCGAAGATCTGGGAGAGAGCCTCCGCTTTTGACGTAGTCATTGAGTTTCCCCAACCAAGGTTCGATCGCATCGTATCCGGCCTTTCCCGCGACATCAATTTCCTCTGGGACTGACAGGTCCTGACCGCGGATGGTACTCATGTTGAGGCAGTAGCGGAACGCGCTTCCTGAGGCGCTCGTTCGTTGCGGCGTGGCGCAGGCTGTCAACGCGGCTGAAGTGCCGGCAATTCCGAGCGTTGTTAGTGCTTGTCGGCGATTGAGCAAATTGGAACCCGTTTCCGTTTGTTTGTTGGCTTTCATGCCCGGGAATATAGACAAGGGCATTGGGATCGAACAGATCCAAAATTGAGACTTTCACCTGAAAGTCCCACTCGTTCCTCTGGGACAAGAAAAGAAGCATTGACAGCGACTTCCATGAACTCCATTGTTCGCCGCGAAAGTTGGAGAAGATTTTCATGTTAAGCGCAGTCACCAAGAAACTAATGGCAGTCAAAGGAGCCTCCTTTGGCGTCCATTATGTATGGTGCCGTCCTCTTGCTCTCGCTGGTATTCTTAATCATAAGCGAGAGCGTTTCGGTAAACGGGAAATTCTGACCAACTAGTAACTTACTAAAGATCATTTTCTAACCCCGTTTGTCGAAAGGCAGACGGGGTTTTTTGTTTTATGAGCACAAGATCCAATCGTGAGAGATCAAGAACCACCTCCGAAGCATCCCCTTCGTTGTTGGCGGTCCTGCGCCGCTTTCCACGGCCGGTCTGGATGATTTATCTGGGGATGTTTATTAACCGCTTCGGTACCTTTGTGCTTCCTTTCTTGGCGCTTCACATGACGAAGGAAGGATACGCGACGATTGAGGTCAGTGTCTCGATGGCGAGCTATGGCGTCGGGCATTTGGTTGCCACCCTATTGGGCGGATACCTTGCCGATTCTATTGGTCGGAAGAATACGATTGTGTTGTCGATGTTCTCAGGGGCCTTGTCGATGCTTGCCCTGTCACAAGCGGACAGTGTTGCGGGCTTCGTGGTGTTGGCTTTTTTAGCCGGGCTCACGAGTGAACTTTATCGCCCTGCTAGCAGTGCGATGCTTTCTGATTTGGTCTCGGAAGAAGACCGGATTACCGCCTTTGCTGCGTATCGATTCGCTATTAATGCGGGTTGGGCCTTCGGTCCGGCAACCGCAGGGTTCCTTTCGGAATACTCCTATCTGTGGTTGTTTGTCGGTGATGCGATCACCGCAAGTATCTATGGAACGATTGCGCTCTTCGGCCTGCCTTCCCTACGAACAGGGGAGGCTGTGTCGTCGGCGAAATCTAGGAGTCCTCTCACAGAACTCGCAGAAAGCTTTCGAGTTGCTTTGAGTGATATTCGATTTGTTCGGGTTCTCGCCTCGAGCGTGCTGGTCGCATTGGTATTTATGCAGATGATGACGACACTCGGATTGGAAGTGAAACAAAGTGGTCATTCAGAGCGAGTCTATGGTCTCATTCTTGGTCTCAATGGAGTTATTATTGTGTGCCTTGAGATGCCACTCACGACGCTGACCCGTCGCTTTTCGCCGGTTCTCGTCATTGCAGGAGGTAATCTCATGGTCGCCGCCGGTATTGGCTGTGTGGCGTTTGCGAGTTCGCCCGCTGGTTACTGTGTGGCAATGGCCATTTTCACTATCGGTGAAATGGTGGGAATGCCCGTCTCATTGGCCTACGTGTCAGGCTTGGCTCCGGAATCGATGCGGGGTCGTTATATGGGGATCTACGGCCTGGCCTGGGCGAGCTCAATCACTCTCGGTCCTAGTCTGGGAATGTTTTTCTTCAGTCTCAATCCCATGCTGTTCTGGTTGGGCTGTGCTGTCGTGGGTGTTGCTTCAGCCGCTGTCTTGATCTTACCGGGACGGCTGATGCAGCGACTCGTACTCACGAGTCCTGGACTCGCTGTGGGTGTGAATAAATGTTGAATGCGGATTCTCTTAAGAAGCCGACAAGGGTCTGTTGGTTTTCCTGAGCAAACTCGACCGCAAGGCTAGAGGGGGCAGAAATGGCGGCGACAAAAGGCACTCGAGCAATGAGTGCCTTTTGCATGATCTCGAACGAAGCACGGCTACTCACAATCAGGAGGTGATGGTCCAACGGAAAATGGTCGTTCAGTAGGCTCCATCCGATGACTTTGTCTACCGCATTGTGCCGACCCACATCTTCGCGAACACAGAGAAGCGCGCCGTCTTCGGTGAAAATACCAGCGGCATGGAGCCCTCCGGTCTTTGTGAAATCGGACTGACCCAGACGAAGGCGCTGGGGGAGTGTTCGCAGTGTTGCGGCTTGAATGGCAAGGTTTGAATGGACGGCTGGGAAATTCTGACGAATGGCTTCAATGGATGCTTTGCCGCAGACGCCGCAGCTCGATGAGGCAAAGACATGTCGCGATAGTCTTTTCAGATCACATGAGGTGTTCGAATCGAGAAAGATGTTGATTATATTCTCGGGGTGCTCGGCCTTGTTCCTCCGGCAGTGTTCGATATCGACGACCTGTGTTGCGTTACTGACAATTCCTTCAGAGACAGCGAATCCCGCTGCAAGCTCATGATCGTGTCCCGGGGTTCGCATGGTGACGGCTATGCTCTCGCCTCGGATGCGGATTTCCAAAGGCTGTTCTATGGAGACGAGGTCGTTGATCGTTTCCTGCGCCCCGCTTGTCTCGCAGCGGACGATGGTCGTGGTTTCATAAGTCTTTGGAGGCGGCATGGTGACAGTTTGAGAAACGTGTGCACTAAGGCCGGAGGGATTCATGGCCGCGCCAAAGCCATTTTAGAGCTTCGGGAAGAATGGCTCCTCCGTGGGAGCCGCTATGACGTCCCGTTCCCATGACTAGCTTGTAATCGTAGTTTTTGAATTCTAGAGATGCCGCCATCTCTTTATTTCCGAGGGGCCAGTGCCCATGAAGATTGTCGAGGTCATTCATGCCCTCCTGGAGAAAGATTCTCAGAGGCTTGGCTTCGGTTTTTCGAATGATGAAAGGATAGCTGTTGCCCCCGCGAATGTTGGTGAAGCTTCCGATGTGGCAGAGGACTTTGCGAAAGGATTCTGGCCGTTCCCAGGCAACGGTGAAGGCGGCGATACCGCCTGAGCTGATCCCGCAGATTGCACGGCAATCGGGGCTGCTAGAGAGGTTGTATTGGGTGCCTATTTTTTCTAGTAGTTCATCGATCACGAAATGAGCGTAACGATCTCCCAATGAATCGTACTCGAAACTACGAGCGCGGCGCCCTCGTTGGCCTTTCTGTGCGGGAGGAATGACGCCGGGGTTGACAAAAACCCCGATGGTGATGGGCATGTCTCCTTGATGGATGAGATTGTCGAAAACCGTCGGCGTACGGAATTGCCCTTTCGAAGAGACGTAGGTTCGTCCGTCATTGAACACCATCACGCAGGCTGGGTTGTCGGCTTGATACTGCGCCGGAACATAGATCCAGTAGTCCCTTACGGTTCCGGGATAGACGGTGCTTTTCCAGATGCCTTGAGTGAGTTTGCCTTGGGGAACATCGGCTATCACTTGCGAGAGTGTGCCAAGCTGATAATCTGCTGCCGTCGTTTTCTGGTGAGGCCACAGTAGAATGAGCGCCAAGGTGGTGAGCAGGGAATGGAATATTCTTGATTGTGTCATGGGAGAGAGACTCTGGGTTAGTCGATCGTTCACTGGGCTTATTGGAAATCCCGCCATAGCCATTTTAAGGTCTCGGGAAAGATTGATCCCCCATGCTTCCCACTGTGAACACCGCTCCCCCAGACCATCCGATAGTCGTAGTCGGCGAACTTGAGAGCTGTTTCCATCTGTTTGTTGCCTAGCGGCCAATTTCCATGGCTGTTGTCGAGGTCATTCAGACCGTCTTGAAGAAAGACGCGAAGGGGCTTCGTTTCGGTCTTACGAATCATGGCAGGGTAGATATGCCCGCCGCGAATGTTGACGAAACTTCCGATGTGGCTGACTACTTTGCGAAAGGCATCTGGCCGTTCCCACGCGACGGTGAAGGCACAAATGCCGCCAGAACTGTTACCGCAGATTGCCCGGTCTTCAGGGAGCGTGCTGAGACGGTAGGTCTGGCTAACCTGTGGGATGATCTCATTGAGGAGGAATGAGGCGTAGCGATCGCCAAGCGTATCGTACTCGATGCTGCGGTTATTGCGCCTCCGAGGGATGCCTTCGGCTCGGTTGCCGCGATGCCCGGGATTAATGAAGATCCCAATCAAAACTGGAATCTCTCCCTGGTGAATTAAATTGTCAAACACATGAGGTGCTCGCCAGTCACCTTTCTCCCGCAAGAAGTTTTCTCCGTCTTGAAATACCATGATGGGGCAGGGACGATCTTCATCGTACTGTGCGGGAACGTAGATCCAATAGTCGCGAATGGTTCCTGGGTAAACCTTGCTATCGTCCCAGGTAAATTTGGTGACGGAGCCCTTAGGGATGCCGGGCTCTGGCTTGGAGTCGGGTCCGTGGGGGTAGGATTCGGCAGCGATCAAGGTGTCGACACTGAATCCTAGCAATGCCGCGCCGAGAACGATTGCGCTGATGGGATGCTTGGATTGGAACATGAGGGCATTCTGTCTTAGCGAGCGATGATGTCAAAAACGAAACCATCATTGTCTATCGGCGCTCGTCGGTGGAGCCAGGTGGGGAGGGAAGGAAGCATTCGGATTGAATTCTCGAGAGATTTGGTCAAAGCTCTTTTTTTACCGGTCGGTATCGATGCGAACGACGAATAAGCTATGGAATGGTTCCTCTTAGGTCTCTCTTTGTGTGTTGTTGCTGTGCTTGGCTTTCAGCTGAAATCGGTGTCAAGGCTCGCGGGGATCGTTGTGCTTACTTTGTTAGGGCTGACGGTCGTGGTGGCAAAGTTCTGGCAGGATGACCGCCTCGCAGATTTGAGTGTGGCTAAGGATCATTCGGATTCTCTTCCTCGAGAGGGGAGGCCGGGAGGCTATGTGAGCTCTGACTCTTGCCAAGCGTGCCATCCTAACGAGCATGCAAGTTGGCACATGAGCTATCATCGAACCATGACTCAGTATGCTACTCCGGAGACTGTACGTGGTGATTTTGACCATCCTCCGCTCGAACATCTGAGTGCTCCAATCAAGCTCGAGCGACAGGAGGATGAATATTGGGTTGAACTAGAAGACCCGGATTTTAAGGCAAAACAACAGGCCAATCCCGATATCTTCGCCCGTGCCCAAGCGGCTCCTCGAGTAAAACGTCGGGTTGGTATGTTGACTGGCTCCCATCACATGCAGGTGTACTGGGTGCCGAGCGAAAAGGGCAATCTTCAACATATCTTTCCCTACGCTTACCTGTTTGAGGGAGAACGCTGGGTGCCCTTTAAGGATACGTTTCTGCGGGATCCAAAGTCTCCAAGCTACACCCAATTGTGGAATCTTAACTGTATGAATTGTCATGCAACGGCCGGGCAGCCAAGGCCTGACCTTCGGGCCCGTACGCTTCACACTCGAATGGGGGAGATGGGTATCGCTTGTGAATCCTGTCACGGTCCGGCGGAAGAGCATGTCGCCTTCTATCGCAATCCCTTAAATCGATATCAGGCCGATCGAAGTCTGGATCCCGATCCCACCATTGTGAATCCCGCCAAACTTGATGCGAAGCGTTCCTCAATGGTGTGTGGGCAGTGCCATGGAATCAGTTGGATCTCAAACTCCGGAGAGTATCAGCAAGAGGGGTTTCGTTTTCGCCCCGGAGATGAATTGAACCTCAATCGCAAGCTTGTCAGAGCCGCCCATCTTGAGACTCAACCTTATCTCAAAGAACCCCTGAAGCAGAATCCCCGCTTTCTCTCGGATCGTTATTGGCCGGACGGGATGGTCCGAGTGTCAGGTCGCGATTATAGTGGAATGATGGAATCTCCCTGCCACGTGAATGGGGAGCTTTCGTGTTTGTCGTGTCACGATATGCATCATGATGAACCGAAGAGTGATGCCGCCTTGGCTTGGCGAGATGACCAGCTTAACGGGATCGGACATGGGAATCAGGCTTGTCTTCAGTGTCACGAGTCGATGGCCTCCGACGTCACGGCGCATACGCACCATCCGATCGATTCAACGGGAAGCAGCTGCTATAACTGCCACATGCCCCATACGACCTATGGTCTCTTGAAGGCGATTCGGAGTCATCACATCGATAACCCTTCCGTGCAGACTTCGTTGGATACCGGTCGGCCAAACGCGTGCAATCTGTGCCATCTTGATGAAACCTTGGAATGGACAGGGCAGCATTTGACCGATTGGTATGGCCAAGCGAAACCAACGCTGAGCCAAGAGCAGAAAGAAATCTCCGCTGGACTGCTCTGGCTTGTGAAGGGGGAGGCTGGTCAACGAGCGCTCATGGCGTGGCACTTTGGGTGGGATGCAGCGAAGGAAGCGTCTGGAAGTGATTGGATGGGTTTTGCCGTTTCTCAAGGCTTGGTAGATCCCTATTCTGCGGTGAGATTTATTTCGCAACGATCTCTTAAACGGCTCGATGGGCTCAATGACTTAGATTACGACTTTATCGGGCCGGAATCTGATCGTCTCAAGGCAATGCAGGAGGCCAGAAGGATTTGGGGAGAACGATCGATCTCAGCTAACGCTCAAGCGAGAGACTCGGTATTGATCAATCGGGAGGGAAAAGTGAATCTCGAGCGCTTTAATCACCTGGTGCGGAATCGAGACAATCGGAGTATGGACTTACAAGAATAGCGACGAATCGTAGGCGCTCACTCAATGATTGGGTAGGGAGTGCGTATCGCATGGAAGCCAGTTTGTTCTGGTGCGGCTATTGCCCTCGGAGTGCGTTGAGCTCGTCCTTAATGGTGACATTATTTGGGGCCAATGTCCTTGCTTGCTCTAGAGCTTGGATGGATTCCGGCTTTCGGCCGAGGGCGGTTAAGGCTTGGCTTGATGCGATGAGAGCCTCTGTCGCATTCGGCCGGAGTTCGAGAGCTGCTTTAAATTCATCTAGTGCCTCCTGGTATCTGTCTCTTATACACATCTGACGCTGCCGACGAGCGATCTAGTGTAG
>CAJXVR010000002.1 GCA_913061285.1 uncultured Verrucomicrobiota bacterium
GTAGAGAGGTCTCGTGGGCTCGGAGATGTGTATAAGAGACAGCCCTTAGATTTCCTAGATCCATCAAGACTTTGTCGAGAATTACGAGCCTGTCCCTTGCCCAACCTCTCGAAAAGACCGCCAGCTCCTCCGACAAGGGCGCCGGGCAATACTTTACACCCCGGCCGCTCATCCGGGCCATCGTCGATGTCATGCGTCCTGCGCCAGGCCAGGCCATCGGGGATCCAGCTTGCGGCACGGGTGGCTTTCTCCTCGCTGCCCACGACTTCATCTCCAAGAACAACAAGCTCGAAAAGGCCCAGCGCAAGCACCTTAGTACCGCGGCCCTGCGCGGCAACGACATCGTCCCCGCCATGGTCAGCCTCTGCGCGATGAACCTCTACTTACACGGCATTGGAACAGCCGTTGGGGAAGACTCGCCGATCACCGAAGCCGATGCCGATGCCCTCTCCAAGCCCAGCGGCACTAAGTTCGACCTCATCCTCGCCAACCCGCCCTTCGGCAAAAAAGGCGGCTACACCATTGTCGGTGATGACGGCAAGATTTCTACTGAGAAACAGGAATACGAACGCGACGAGTTCTGGGCAACCACCAGTAACAAACAACTCAACTTCCTCCAGCACATCGTCAGCGAACTCAAAGTCGGCGGCCACGCTGCGGTTGTCCTACCGGACAACGTCCTCTTCGAAGGGGGCGCCGGCGAAACCATTCGTCGCGAACTCCTCAAACGTTGCAACGTCCACACCCTTCTCCGCCTCCCTACCGGTATTTTCTACGCCCAGGGCGTTAAGGCCAACGTCCTCTTCTTCGAGCGTCGGGAAGCCAGCGAGACACCCTGGACCAAAGATCTCTGGATCTACGACCTTCGCACCAATCAACACTTCACCCTCAAGCCCCCCCTTGCCACCAAGGATCTCACCGACTTCATCAAAGTCTACAAATCACCCTCAAGAGCCCGTCGCAAAGAAAGCAAGCGATTCAAGAAATTCACCTACAAAGAAATCGTCGCCCGCGACAAAGCCAATCTCGACATCTTCTGGCTCAAAGACGAATCCCTCGAAGACACCGAAAACCTTCCCGCCCCAGCCGAGCTGGCGGCCGATATAGTCGATTCCCTAGAAACCGCGCTAGAAGAATTCCGCGCCGTTGAGGAGGCCCTCACCAGCCGGTCGAAATAGACAGGCAAGGAGGGACATGGCCAGGAGCATTCTCAGGGAACAGAGGACACTGCAGAGGACAGGGACAGGCTAATAAACACCAATCCCTGCATCAGGCCTGGGTCAAACCTTGAACAAAACTGGATCGGTCCCGACTGTGGACCGAAACTGAACTTAAGCCCCGACCTCAAATGGGCCCAGGCCCCTTCGACCTCCTATAGCGATTCTCAAGAGTTATTTCCGAATAGAGCAGACTGAGGCTGTTTTCGTTGGATCATCGATAAAGGATTTGAGGGCTGTGCAAAGGCGATCGCAGAGTGAAGTCTTATCGCTGGCGATAAAGTCAGAGAACCAATCAGCTTTGACTCTCAGCCAGAGTCGTTCAATAGGATTGAAATCTGGTGAGTAGCAGGGAAGAAACATCGGTTCGAAATCTTTGACCCTCTTAAGTTTAACCTTCCGAGGTCTCCCGCTACGGAGTTTGGTTGTCAGGCCGTCGATCCCGGCATTATTAAAACATTCGATCCATAATCTGACCAGACGGTCTGAGCACCGAAACACCTGGCGAACGACCTCACGCTCCATCCCCATGAATAAAGCACGGATCGAAGCGAGGCGAATATAGCTCCTCCTATTGGGCGCAGCATCCATGGCTACTAGCATTCTCACCGTTTGGATCGACCGTTTTTCACGCCATGCCACAGTGTTAACTGTCTGGAATTATGAGCCTGTCCCTTGTCTTCATGTTCGCCAACGAACAATCAACCCTGCCTCCATTGAGGCGCCCGCAAAAGCCGCCATCACGGTGATTCCAAAGCCTTGCTCAACAAGCGCGCGCAACGGGCCAATGAGAACGATCTAGAGTCGGATGAGTCGCGAATACTGGAGTACGTGGGTGAACACGGGATGGTCAACGATGGCGAATGCCGGGAACTCCTCGAAATTGATCGGCACCGAGCCAACTACCTCCTCAAAAAACTGAACCAGTAAGGATTGCTTGCGATCGAAGGATCTGGACGTTGGGCTATTTGTCGAGCAACGGCCTAAGAAGTCGACATCAAGCCGAGGACACATTAGTCCACTTATCCGTAAAAGCCAAAGTTGCACGCTCCGGCAAAAGCCACTAGGGCTCAAGAGCGTCATCCCCAAAGCGCTCCTTCAATTCCCTCTCTTTCTGTTTTTGATACTCGCGCATCCGCTCGGCAAATGGCGCTCCTTCCATCCTTACGGTAGCCGCTTGCATCTCAAGGGTTTTTCGCAACACAGCCTTCTGTTCCAAGGTCAAGTCATCAGGGAGATCCATTCCCAACAGTTGACCGTCAACGGTCGAATCAATCCAATTGGCATCGCTCCGTGTCATGGTTTCCATAAACTGATCAACGTTCAGCATCCAAGTAGCCGTAGCCACACGCATCTCCTCATCAGGAATATTTTCCAACAACTGAAGCCGAACTTCCTCCCAATCCACCTCCACTTCATTCTCAACAGAAGGCACTTCGGCGACGTCATGGAGGCCGGCAATCGCCTCCTGCATTTGAGTCACAACCTCCTCAGGCAACTCAAACACCCTCGGGCCTGGCTGAGGAGGTTCTATTTGGTCCATCGGGGGAACAGACAGATCCTTTCCATCAACATCGCTAGCTGAATTCGGACTCTCAACCGACTGAGGCTCCCTCCCGAATTCATTAAGACTATTTTTATCACTGGGAAGCAAGCCGTCATTTACCATTGTCGATTTACCGGGAGGAAAAATATTGGACACTAGAGATGTCACCAAAAAAGCAATAATGCCAGCAGGCAACATGAGCATCGCTGCTGATTTATCTGACACGTCAGGTTCTTCGTACCAATCCAGAGCCTTGAAAACAGGTCGAATCAAAAGCATCGATGAAAGCGACAGCAACGTCATCAGACCAAAGAACTTGTAGTATGGCTCTGTAAAGTCATACCGAATCAAGAACCCGAGCCATAGAAGTACAACCGTATTGCAAGCAAGTGTTCTCTTCATGACGGTGTTTTTTTAAATCTTATTCAGTCTGACGAACAGTCGTGCGAGCCGCTAGCTGAATTCACAGAATTCCGAATCCATTCGAGACTCCGATACATATTATCCCATTCATTACCAACACTTGCCGCCCAGGCTCGAGCACAATCATCAATCTCGGTAGTGCCATCTGCATACTTTGTCGCCCAACAGAAAGTCCACCCCGTTGCCGCGCCCGCCAGCACTCTCCAAGGAATCTGAACCTTAACTTTCGTAAGATTCCAGTTTTTCTCCTCTTTTGCAGCCCCAAGCAATCCAGCGGCTCCCCCACCAGCCCCCACTCCAGCAGCTTGCCCGCAAGACTCAACGATCCCTGCAACACAATTCCAATACTGTTCCTCATATGAACACAAATAGGAATAGTGTGTGTCATAGGCAGAAACCTCACAATTCTTCACCCCGCTTGTCCGATGGTTATTCTTGCATCCAGAAATAGTCGTCGAAGGCATTACCATAAAGTAGGGAAAGGAAGACATGAATACCATATGCGAACTGACTGTCGTCGGACTGCAGTTGCACCCTGCACTTTGCGCACCGTGCACTGCATTAGAAGCATCAACATCCATCACCGACGCCCACATGACGAGCATAATCGAACCAACCCACGCACAAGCACCCTTACTCCTTTGCACACTCAACTCCATTTTCATTTTTGATTTCCAATTCCTTGCATTCATAGATTTTTCTTTCATCTTTACTAAACTCAACACCCCCCCTGATGTTTCCGTTAAATAATAACCGAACTACTCTTCTAGCACCTGCAGCAGCCCCAACTAAACCACCTTGGTTCCAACGCCCCTCATTGAATGCGCTCAAAATCACGAAAGGCAAGAACAATCCCAATAAAAGAAGTATCTATATCATTTTATACGACACAACTACTACTAACACGTCTAAACCAATGAAACCACGACACTTCCCTGAAGCCCACAACCAGAACCCTCAAGAAAAAACAGAAGAAAGAAGTAATAAGAAATCCATTATTCAACATGAGAGTGTTCGAAAAAGCCTCAGTGCAGTCAATCACAGATAGCGGCCAAAACATCCAAAGCCAAAAAGCGTGAAGCGTGTCCTTCGAATCGCGTGGCGATGGCCCGTTTTTCTTCTAGGACAGGGACAGGCTAACAAACACCAATCCCAGCCTCAGGCCCGGGTTAAAAGTCGACAAAAGTGGGTTCAGGCCCGACTGCAAACCCAAACTGAACTTAAGCTCCGCTCTCAACCAGGCACCTTAAGACTCCTAGCCCTATCAAAACTTCGCCTAGAATTGGGAGCCTGTCCCTTATCCCATCGCTATCAAAACTTCGCCTAGAATTAGGAGCCTGTCCCTTATCCCATCGCTTACTTTGACAAGGAACTAGGACGCGGCATGCCTATCACGGAATACAGCGACAAGAACAAACTCTCCGCTGCAGAACGACTTAAATTGTTCATTCCAGTTTGCCATGCAATCCTGCACGCTCACCAAAAAGGAATCGCCCATCGGAATATCAAGCCCTCGAAAGTCATGATTTCATTGAACCCCGAAGGATCACGACATCACCAAGGCGCTCAACGCGCTTGACTTCGACGCTCCCAATGCGCCGGAAGAACTGATTTCCTTGGTCTACGATGAATTGCGACGATTGGCCTCCCACAAAATGGCAAAGGAAAAGGCAGGGCAAACACTTCAAGCCACAGCCTTGGTTCACGAGGCCTGACTCCGTTTGGGTGGCGATCAACAACCGGTGTGGGAGAACCGCGCTCACTTCTTCGGTGCCGCCGGCGAAGCGATGCGGCGTATTCTGATTGATCGTGCGAGAAAGAGGCAGGTAAGGAAAGCATCGGGACTCTCCGATCCCGAGGCCTTGCAGGAATCTCAGATCGAATGCTGCGCGCCTGATTCAGAGCTGATCAGCTTGAATGAGGCCTTGGGGCGTCTTGAAACCGTGGATGGCCAGGCCGCCCAATTGGTGAAGCTGCGTTATTTCATTGGCATGACCGTCGCCGATGCCGCCGGAGCCCTTGGAATGTCTCAGCGCCAGGCCGAACGACTCTGGACCTTCGCGAAAGCCTGGCTACGCAATGCGATTCGAGCCGACTGAAGCCTCATCAAGAAAACGCCATATTGATCCTATCGAAGGATTCACGAAGGAACGGTTGCTATCTTCGCATCCGTCAGTAACGACATTGGATTACCTCATGGATATCTTCAACCGTCACCTGGACTCGCCTCTCCTGAGTCGTTACTTCCGTCGCAGGGTTTAACGCCGTCACGCTTCGAATCTCATCGCTAAATTCAAGTCGGACGCGAAAGATTGGGGTATCCTCAATCAAGCCTGGCAGGACAAAAGGCCGATTCTTAACCGGTGTGGTCTGCGGTGTCGGGTTGTAGGCGATCAGATGAATCCGCAGCAATCGTTCTTTCGGATCATCGGTGATCACAGCTTCGACGTTAGCCGGGCCAGTAACACGAACACGCGGATGGGGAATGAGAAATCGGACCGCGTTGGCAAACAGTTTACGCGCTTCAACGATGTGATGCTCTCCAGCACTTGCCTGATCTGGGGAACCGGCGAAGGTCAAAACCTGCCCCTTTCCAATCTGATTGACTAACACCGCGGGCCCCACGACTTGCCGGGCACTGAGAGGCCATTCCTTATTATAGGCCTCCGGTTTGGCAAGCGAAGCCCGATGCGAATCAAGCAGCTCCCCAATGGGTTCAGCGGTGACAGGCTCGTAGACCACCGCCGGCCCTCGCACCAAGAAAGGCCAATCAAAGGGAATCCCGGACGTGAGTTCACGGTAAGACTGCTCACGAGAGGAAGATTCTTGAAAGCGCAGCCAGTTATCCGTTCCCTCAACCTTCCTAACGGCCCTCGCACCAATGAGGGGTTGAAGCGAAGACGCTTCCAGAGGGCGCCCCATATGACCGAAAAAACCCGCATGCCCTGTCACGACCAGACGCCCTCCCGCTTCAACATATTGGCGGAAAAGATCCACCTCATGTTCTAATAAGATCCCTGCGTGAGGCAGGCAAACCACAGGGAAGGATTGTAGCCGTTCGAGAGTCACATTTTCGTCAAAAACAAAACCGAATCCAAGATGCTCATACACGCAGGCCTTATGTGCCCCTTGAACGCTCTGAAAATACCTAGACGCTTGATCCCTACCAATCCAATCGCGCGTGCGAGCGCTAAAATAAATCCCCACGTCACTGACCGGCTGCTGACCAAAATGAGCGCGTTTGCGCCGGGCTTCTCCCAAGAGGGCCCCGATCCGATCATAGGCAACAGGGTCGAGCCAACCGTCATAGGCGGTCTTGTCGATCATGGTCACAAAGGCGCCGTGTGCCAACAGGGTAAACATCTCCCAGCGCATGTCGTTTAGCGGACGCGTTGTTTGGTCGTGATACATCCGCACGCCGCGCTGAACCGCCACTTGAAATGGCTTCCCGGGTGTCGCCGCACGATACCAAGCCGCATTGAAACTTGCCGTGAGCGCACCGAAGGCCCATAAGCCAGCTTCTCCGGTCACAAAATCTCCATTGTTCGCATGCCGGACAGGTGTCTGACCAATCTCCCAGGAAAAGGGTGGATTGCCGTGGTAATTGAAATCCACGGTCGCCTTCGGGTTAATGCTACGAACATGATCGGTCAGCCGCTTCTCGAAGCGATCGCTGGTCGAGTAGCGAAACTGAAGGAACCGCTCCCAGTCTTCGCTCTTCCAATCAAGCTCCTTGGGCATCGAGCGTCCATAGTCGGATTGAAATCGCTTTTGGCAGTGATCGCACCAACAACCGACGGGAGGCCCGAATCCTTGATCAACCATATCGAGGTGAAAACCGTCGATACCGTAGGCCAACATTTCAGCAAGCAACGCTTCGACCCGATCTCCGTATGGGGAATTAAAGCAAACGAGGTGATCGATCGTATTGCCGTCAGATCGGCGAACTTTCCAATCCGGGTTCTGCCTCAATTCAAAGGCAGGATACTGAAGTTGGCAGTAAGCGATAATGGGCACCCCTAGTTTTCGGCCTTCGTCAACAGCCTCGCGCAGCACGTCACGATCTCCCTGACCAGGGGGACGGGGAAGAAACTTGGAATTGTGAAACGTGAACTCACCGTCTCGTACCCACAACACGAGATACTCCGCATTCGCTTCGGCGCATCGACGAACGATCTCGCGACCATTGAACTTGGCGGCATAGTCTAAGGCGGGTTTACCGTCGACAAATTGCGCTCCGGTCGGCCCGACCTCCATGCCAACTAGAGCTTTGGAAAACCAAGGCACTGAAGCGGCGTTCACAGAGGTCGAGCAAGAAAAAATCCACACGACGACCAAGAGCAGTGACGGAGGTTGCCGGAACGCTCTCAGGCATCGAGATATCAGATTTCGAATTAGGCTCATGGGAGGAAACTCTTACCTTCGAGTCTCTTGATCGTCAAAACGGAATTCGATCAAAAAGAAGCCATACTCAAAAGAATCCGACCGAGGAACCGAAGCCCGGTGTCTTAGACCGTCTCAGTCCTATCGATGCTGTTGAAGGTAACGAATCAGAGCCTGTCGATCTTCAGCATTGAGTAATCCTTGGAATTCCATCTTCGTGCCTGGAGCAAAACGCTTAGGGGCGGCGAGAAATTGATCCATCTTCTCTGGCGTCCACCTACCGCTTCCTCCTCCCTGTCTTAGAAGAGATTGCGAGTAGTCGAAGCCAAGCGAGGAGGCAATCGGGCGATCGAAGATGCCATCCAGCGTGGGACCAAGCATGTGAGAGCGATGTTGACCAGCGGCGCCGTGGCAACCCGCACAAAGGATGGCGAGTTGCGCCCCTCGTTGGTCAAGGCTTAGCGATTCCACCTGAGTTCGATCGATAACATAGTCGCCACGAAGCTGCATCATTTGAGACGTTTGTGCGTCGCTCATCGTTTCTCGAATCCTGCGATAAGCCGTCGCCTCGATGCTACCAGCCTCGAGCTCGTAGGCCCCCATCGCCACAGCAATATCGATCGCCCTCTTGGAATTGAAACCACCTGATTTCGCTCTTAGCGAGGCAAGTTGCTCAAGAAATTCATGCCGTTTTTCGAGAAAACGTCGAACCACCGGCATCTGCGCAGCGATCGCCTTGTTAATCTCGCTTCGCTGTTCGGAGTTGAGTATGGCGAGGAACGATCTAGCGATTCGCCCTCGACTCGCGGCGTGCCCGCTCTTATGTCGGATCGAGACAAACCCGAAGAATTGAGCCGGTTGTCCTAGAGGAATGATCTCATTATCCTCAGGCCTGCCTGTAAACCAAGAGAAGGCCTTGGCAAAAAGATTCTCCACCTGTTTGATCTGATCACGATTAAGCCCAGGTACTGTGACACGATTCTGTCGCCGCTCGTGCCCCGCGGTTTCCGGATTCTCACGCCAGGTGCTAATTTGAGCCCATTGAGCCCTCGTTAGGGAATCTTCCAAAGCCGCGAACGCACGTGCCTCTGTAATGGCAACACGTGCTCCAAGCGTTGAAAACTGCCCCCCAAGGTTCGCCACTTCGGCATCATCAATAGGTATCCCCGTGTAAAGATGGTGCTCGAACAGTCGTAAGATTCGTTTCCTGGTTTCCCACCATTCTTTTAGTGGTTTCTCTTCTGCAAGAACGGCATTGGCAAGGAGGTTACGTTGACTTGAGTTTGCAATCGCGAAAAAAGCCCTCCCCAGGGTTCCGCGATTTGCCGCTCGATCACTCAAATAGCGGAGTGCAACAAAGCCAAAGAACTGCGAATTCTTTCCAATAGATAGTTTTTCATTGTCTGCAGGTGATCCGCTCAACCAAGCGAATCCTTTCGACGCGAGCGCGGACTGCAAATCTTTGCTCGAACGACTGCCGCTGTATTCGCCTGCCGCCCATGCCTGACGCTCTAGCTGCTTCCGAACCCTGCCCTGCGCATTGGTAGGTTCCGAATAAAGGATTGAAATCACGACGACCGTGTGAAGTAAGGTTGCAGAGAGATGTTTCATTGTTTAGTCGGCTTAAGTGTTGAGTAAAATAAGTTCGGGTTCAGCTATCGATCTTTCGAATCACGCAGTTCACCAGGGGGCCAGGCGAAAGTATTCTAAAGACTTCGGAAGCGTATCGGATATCGTAGTCACCCCAGCATCGTCACTGCCGTGAGTTAAAGACAGACACGCAGACACATTAATTTTTGTTAAGAAAACCGTTTTTTATGTCGTGAGTGTCCAGGATAGCGTTTCTTAGATCCCAGTGAAGATACTAGTCGTCGAAGATGATCCAAAACTTTCTACGCTTATACAGCAGGGACTGGAAGCCGATGGGTTCATTGTCGATCTATGCCGAAACGGAGACGACGGCTTCGTTTTAGCAACAACAAGGGAGTATGATGCATTGGTCTTGGACATCATGTTGCCGGGTCGTGATGGATTGAGCATTCTCCGAACGATAAGGGAAGAAAACATTGCCACGCCAGTGATCGTACTCACCGCCCGAAGCAGCTTGAATGAGCGACTGGATGGCCTGCGATTAGGGGCCGATGACTATATGACCAAGCCCTTCTACGTAGAGGAGCTTGCCGCCCGTCTGAGTGTCGTCACCCGCCGTGTCAATGGAGATGGAAAGTCCCTTTTATCGAATGGCGCCGTTTCACTGAACTTGATCAGTCGCGAGGTGCGCGTTGCTGATCGCTGCATTGACTTAACTGCGAGGGAGTTTGCACTCCTATCCTATTTGATGCGATCACCGGGCAGAGTTTTTTCCCGGGCACAGATCTGCGAACACGTCTGGAACTACCAGATCGATATCGGAACCAATATCATCGACGTGTACATTCAAAAGTTGCGAAAAAAACTCGGCCAGGAACCTGAAGCTCAAATCATTGAGACAATCCGAGGAGTCGGTTACCGCACGAAGCCACTCAGCTAGAATACGCACTCGCCAACATGTCTTTCCGAATCAAAATTGCGCTCGTGGTTGGTCTTGTCACCGGAGGTATCATTCTTAGTTCCGTCTGGTTGCTGTGGGATATCACCTACCACTTCAATCTTGAAACAATCGACAACGAAGCCTCTCAAATTATTCAGTCCAATATCGGGAAAGCCGCCGGAGTTTCTTTTTGGAAACGATTGGATGATTCCCTCGCTCAATTCAACCAAGATGCTGACGGGAAACGTCTCTTCCGCCTGTGGGTGGAGCCTCATGGACGTAAATCCTATGTTTCTTCTGATTGGCCCAAAGGCATCAATCCCAGCCCTCATTTTAGAGCCCCCACGCTCAGGGAGAACTCAGCACAAGCGTCATTAGCAGAAGATCAGAACACATTGAAAAACGTCACGCCTTCTAAAACCGAGCTCGTGCAGCTTCCGAGCCTCAACGAAGAATCCGGCAACGAACGATGGAGAATAGCCCTCTACTACAGCTCGTACGGAAATCTAGCCGTCGCATTCAATGTCGATTCGTTTGACGCCCGCATGAATCAATTGCGATGGAGGTTCTTATTGGTCATCCTCTTCGCCATTCCAAGCGCACTGATAGCGGCCTGGTATCTCGCTGGGAGATCCTTGAAACCAGTGAACCGTTTGACCGCTACTGTGGAATCCTTAACAACCCAGGCATTGGATCAAAGAATCGAAGAGATCGGTCAAGAAAAGGAATTTCACCGCTTGGTTGCTGTCTTCAACGAAATGATGGGGCGATTGGAAAAATCATTCCATCAAGCGAGCCGGTTCAGTGCCGACGCCTCTCACGAACTCAAGACTCCCCTTACCCGAATGCAAATGGAGCTCGAAAAGGCACTAAAGGAATCGATTCCGGGCTCGACCGAGCAACAGGTGTATTCAAGCCTCTTGGACGAGATAGGCCATCTCACCACGATCGTAAAAAGTCTAACCCTTTTGTCGACATCCGATGCCGGCAAACTACAACCGACATTGGAAACTCTAGACCTAAGAGCCATTCTCGAGAACGTCGTGGAAGATTGGACCGCCTTCTATAACGATAGAGACTTTGAGCTACGTTCGGATCAGCCCGTGGTCGTACCGGGCGATCGGTCGCTCATCGAGCAAGCGATTCAGAATTTGGTAAGCAACGCCGTCAAGCATGGGCAGGAAAGCACGCCGATTCGAATCGACCTGAGCAGGAATGAGCAAGGGGCCAAGCTTTCGATCACGAATCAAGCCAATCCAATCTCGGTCGAGAACCAAACAAAACTCTTCGACCGTTTTTTTAGAACGGACTATTCGAGAGCCGTTACCAGTCCCGGAGTAGGACTGGGCCTGAGTTTAACAAGAGAAATTGCCAGAGCTCATGGCGGCAACGTCACGCTTGTTTCCTCTGACACCCGCTCTACAATCTTTGAATTGACGTTACCGAATGCGGAACACTCGCCGCTTTCCCACACGCTCAAACATTGAAAAGAGATTCCAATGGAAGAATCCAAGCCTAGAGAATGCGTTCAAATAGACTCCAAATTCTTCGATACTCGTCGAGCCAACTTGTAGGCTCTCGAAACCCGTGGGATTCGACCGGATAAGGCGCTCTCGACCGTATGGAGTAGTTTTCAGGTAATGGCTTCGGCTTGTTTGGCCTTCGAAGCTTGGAACAGACTGAACAAGGCAACGACAATGGGTGACCCAGCCACAATCGAAGCGTCCCCGGTGTAGTATTTTTTTCGTCGGGCAATTTTTTTCAATTGATAACCAAAGGTCGGTGCCGCCGCCGTTACGGGTTCATCCAATAGATGCCGCTTGATATCAGCGACGAGACTGCTGACAGTTTCATAGCGATGGGTCCAATCTTTCTCGACTTCTCCCAATCCTTGATTTTCTCGGCAGGCGGTCAATACTCAAACACTTAAACATTGTATGACTATGAAACAAATCCCTGCATTCCGTCTATTTGCCCTCTTCGCGACCATCGCCATTGTGGGCTGTTCAAATCCCGCTGACGACGTCGCCAAAGCAGAAGTCACTGAAGCCACGGAGGAGACTCCGAATGCGACGTCGACAGCCACACAAGGTGCCAATGCAAAGACCTTCGTTCTTGGTGGTGATTCGACGATCCATTTTCTGGGTTCCAAGGCGGTCGGAGGCGAACAACCGGGCGGATTCAAAACCTTTGTCGGACAGTTGAATGTGGTGGACGGGAAGCTGGCCGCCGAAGGCAGCAAGATCGTGATCGATATGAATGCGACCTGGAGTCAAGCCGGCGACCGACTCACCAATCATTTGAAGAACGAAGATTTCTTCGATGTCCCGAATTTCCCGACATCAACGTTCGCCGCGACGAGAATTGAATCCGAGGGCGAAGGTCAAAGGGTCACTGGTAACCTCACGCTTCATGGCGTCACCAAATCGATTTCCTTTCCAGCCGCCGTTGATGTTTCCGATGACAACGTTTCCCTGCAAGCCGAATTCGCGATCAATCGCTTCGACTTCGGCATCGAATTTCCCGGACAAGCGGACAACTTGATTCGCAAAGAAGTCGTCATGACCCTCAACGTCAAGGCGACGCCAGGCGAGGCTGAATTCAACACGGTGGCCCAATAGTCGGCCTATACATGCTGCTAAGCCGAAAGGAAATCTTCCGCTCAAGGTTTGACCAGAATATGCTGCGAGCCGGAGCCATTTCTCACGGCATAGCGGAATTTGTTATTTTCCCAGCCTTGTTTACTCGCTCCGTGCTCGCCATTTCGGGCCAGCGCCACGAGTCCGCCGTCAAATGAATAGCCTTTGTCAGTAATTCGTTTGATGGCTGCTTGAGTGGCCTCTGCCGGCGTCGCCCCCGCCCGCATGAGCTCGATCGTGTGGTAGGTCGGCAGAAATCGCATCATCACATCCCCATTTCCCGTCGCAACCGCAGCACCGACTTCGTTATCACAGTAGGCACCGGCACCGGCAATGGGAGAATCCCCCACCCGGCCCGGCAACTTGAAGTTGCGACCGTTGGTCGAGCAACCGACACCAATATTTCCTTGAGCGTCCACCGCCATCGTCCCAACCGTATCGTGCCCCTCCAAAGGGCGTTGTTCGCCGATGGGTTCAGGATCCCAAGCACTGGATTCTTTGTTCTTAGCGACCCACGCCTCCCAGAACTTTTGAGACCGGAGGTTCGTCAGCGAGGTCTCTTCAAATCCCATCCGCACCGCGAACCGAGTTGCGTCGTCTCCCACGAGCAGACTGTGCTGCGTTTCTTCCATCACCTTGCGCGCTACCGAAACGGCTCGCTTGATCCGCTTTAGGCAGCCGACCGCGCCGACATCATGGGTGGGGCCCCACATCATCATCGCGTCCAAGGTCGTTTCGCCGATTTCATTGGGCACCCCTCCGAAACCCACATAAAACTCATCGGGTAAGAGTTCCACATGGTTAATCGCCGCCTCGACCGCATCGATTGCCAAGCCACCGCTCTGCAGGACTGGCCACCCCACATCGTTCGCTCCTGGCCCGAAATCCCATGTTGTTATGATCACGGGACCACCATGTTCATCCTTCGTTGCTGCCAAACCGTTCAATGGTAGAGCAGCGAGGGCGGTCGCAGTGGCGGCCAGCGCGAACTCTCGGCGATTCATTCCGGTGGACGAGGTTTGTTTTAAGGCTTTCATCGATTTGTCAATTAGTCTGTGGCATCTTGCCGCAGATTCCCTAGTGAGGCGAGACGCCTCATCCACTTTTCTATAGATACCGCTCGAACAGGCCCCAAATCCTGCGATACTCATCGAGCCAGCTCGTCGGTTCCCGGAATCCGTGAGGCTCGACCGGGTACGGAGCAATCCACCAATCTTCTTTTTCAAGTTCAATCAATCGTTGCACGAGCCGGACGCTATCTTGAAAAAACACATTGTCGTCCAGCATCGGCGCGCAGATCAACAAGGGCTTTTCAAGTCCACTGACAAACTCGATCGGAGAACTTCGTCTGTAGGCTTCGGGATCTAGTTCCGGCGTATTCAAAATATTCGACGTGTAGCCATGATTGTAGTGGGCCCAATCAGTGACCGGGCGCAGAGCGGCGCCCGCAGCGAACAAATCAGACTCGTTGAACAGAGCCATCAAGGTTAGGAAGCCTCCGTAGGACCCTCCGTAAACACCAATCCGCTCGCGGTCGACGCCATGATTATCGACCAACCACTCCACCCCGTCTCGCAAATCCTCCAATTCAGTGGAACCCATCTTTCGATAAATCGCGGTTCGCCAATCTCGGCCATAGCCGGCCGACGCTCGATAGTCCATATCCAGAACAACAAACCCTTGTTGAACGAGAAATGAATGAAACATGAACTCTCGCGAATAAGCAGACCACCCCAAATGGGCGTTTTGTAAATAGCCCGCTCCATGGACGAACATAACTGCCGGACGTTTCCCGTCTCTATCTTTCGTCGGCAAATAGAGTCTCGAATGGATGGGCTGTTGCCCGTGCTGCGACGGAACTTCCACGTGTTTAGGCACAACCCAAGGACGACGCTTGAAAGCAGCACTTAACGTATCCGTTCGTTTCGTAGCAGCGGCGAATGGCTCTGCCGCTTGAAGGAACAATTCCGGAGGGCGATTCGCCTTCGAGTGTGTGATCAGCAAGTGACGCCCAGTGGGTGAAAGCACGGCCGACGACATGCCTCCAAGTTGAGTCATTTGTTCCACGGTTCCATCCGCCAGCGAGGTCCGATAGATTTCGTATTGCCCAGAATGTTCCCGGTTGGCACGGAAATAGAGATAGCGCCCTGTTACCGACAGCTGAGGTTCGGTCGCCACATAGTTCCCTCGTGTGAGCGCCACAGGTTTCGGATGCTCCGCATCGGATGGATCGCCCGATGCGAGCGTGACGAGATAGAGATGGGCGAAGCCACTCTCTTCTGATTGAAACCAGAGTTTCCCTCCATCACGAGACCAGCCATAATCGTTGTGTCTCCAATTAATCCACGCCGAATCGTGAAGATGGTGAAGAGGGCGGCAACTCCCTGTCTTTAGATCGACCGAGCCAAGCCAACGATCTTTGTTATCAAATGAGAACGCTTGAAAAACCAGAGCGGAGCCATCGTGATTGAAAGCCAGTGAACGAAACTGCACTGGGCGAGGTTTTGGATCGGCTTCCTTTTCTTTCTTGTCAGATTCTGATGATTCTTTCGCGTCGCTCTCAGTTGTGTTTTCGGCGGCTTCCTCTAATGCCTTTTTTCGTTTCGCTTCACGATCCTTGGCCGATTCTCTCAGCGCCTTCAGCGGGTCGTTGGCAATTCCGGGAAGCGTCTCTGTCTTGATTTCAATCAGTGATCGAGTCTCTCGATTGAGCAGCATTAGCTTTGAATGAAAAGGCTTCCCGGTGCCGACCTTATGACGCACCTCCCGGATTTCAATATCTCCACTCGTCGTGACCCATTCAGGCATTTTCGTCTTGGAAGGTTTCAAACGTTTCTTGGGAAGCAACACGAGGGCCATATGATGTCCCGAAGGACTATAGGCCACCGGCCCCAACTCAAACTCCTCACCAAGATAGAACGGCGTCCCGGGTAAACTGAGATCCTCTCGATTGAGACGTTGCCGCTCTGCTTCGCGGAGTTCTTTCTCCGCCTCCCTCTTCTCAACGATGTCGAAAAGCCTTTCTTGCTGCCTGGTCAGAAGTGATTTCTTCTTCGCCGCTTCGAGTTTCTTCTCACGAGGTTCTTTGTCAAAGACAAGCGGGAAAGGTTCTGACTCGAGGCCGGAATCAAGATCGCGAACTAAGAATTGATTCCCACGGCGAAATCCAATCGATCCATCATTCAGAAAGAATGGCTGACTCTCTCGCGTGGTTGTTCGCGTGAGTTGAGTGATACGACCGCCTTCGAGCTCACGATGGTAGATATCGCCATTTCGCGAATAAATCTTTTCGGTATAACGTTGCCGCTCAGGGCTGAAGCGCCAAACGCCTCCGGAGACCGATTCCTGAGCAGCCTGCGCAGGCGTCACCCTCACTGCTTGATCCAGCTCGGTTCTGCTGGCCTTGTAGCGATCCCTGATCGTGGTGCCCTGTCGTTTGCGCGTGAAGTAGAAATGTTCGCCCAAATCTCCCCAATAGGCATTCTCTGGTTCGCGCCCTAACCAATCTTGGTCCGACATGATGAGTTTCAGGTTTATCTCATCTCCAGCAATCAGCTCCTCAGAGACTTCCGGCGTCGATTGGCTATGAGCAGAATCAATCCACCCGAACATGAGCAGAACGACCACCAGCGAGGCGTGGAACCTTGGCCAGCGATGCCCAAAGGCCCTCCTTGGCCCAAGGGTTTGGTGAGAGCCAAGAAAATGGCGGCGATGAATAATCATACAGTTCCCTTGGCTGTATTCGATCTTTAGCGAGGGTTCAATAGGAATGTGCCAAGCGATTGGGTTCCTATTGAGAGAAACACCCCAATGGGGACGGACAACAAGCAGCTCGAAATCCGGCCTCAGAACAAAGGGACAAGCGGACAACTGTCGCACTGTTCCTCGCGACTCGAGGACGAAATCATTCCGCCTTAGTCGCAATCGCCGCTACTTGCTCTTGCTTGGACACAACGACTCCGCCCGGCTGTTCCACCGTAATCACAAAGGCAGCGGGCTCACTGACCGAAAGCTTAGCCACAATCGGCAACACTAATTCTTCATTTGAGGCGATATCAAAAACCCCACCATCCACCGGAACGGAGTCTCGACTAGGATCAACAATCCAGAGCTGATACTGCCTTTCGGAAGGTTCGTTGACTGGCAAGCCCTGGAGACGCATGTACCCCTCCTGTTTCGTATCGGACCAAACCACATCGCCTCGAACCTCAGAAAAACTCTCTGTTCCGGCAAAAACTTGCCGCCAAATATCGGACTCTTGAACGAGAGCCTGTCTTGCCAGGGCGGGCGTGAGGAGTCGCTCGCCAGGGCGCCCAAAGAGAAAAAAGCCAACCACTAGTCCTGCGGCGACTGCCCATCCCAATGCAGGATGACGCCAAAAGGAAACGATCGCAGCCTTCTCAGCTAGTGCCGCAAACGACTGAGAATCCACGAGCAGCGTTTCCCGGAGAGCCTCGTTTGGGAGCGGAGCAGACGAAGAGTGAGCCCCCTCCAAACCTGCGACTAACCAGTCGAGTTCGGCATCAGGCTTAAAGCCTTCTTCTTGCACAAGCCGGGTCCACTCGCGTTGCTCTGATTCACTCAGGTCTCCCAATGCCCGGGCTGCATCTAACTCATCAAAGCGATCTTGAAGTTGGGAATCCCTCATGCTGATGCTGTCCTTTCCTGTCGCATGGCAGAGCGAAGTTCAACAAGTCCTCGGCGCAGTTTCGTTTTGACCGTCCCCAATGGTAATCCTGTTTCACTGGCAATTTCGGGGTGGGTCTTGCCCTGCTCGAAATGCAACAAGAAAAGTTCCCGAGTGTCTGACGGTAGATTTCTTAGGGCAGCTTGAATTTCCTCAGCCCCAATTCGGGACGAGGGATTGCGATTGGAATCCGCTTCAGCGACATCAAACCCATCCGCGATTGGCTCAAGCATGGGACGTCGGGACCGCTTTCTCAGCCAATCAATCGATCGCCCCCGAGCGATCAATCCAACAAACGTCGCTTCGGACGCGCGGGACGAATCAAAGCGACCCGCCTTTTGCCAAAGCTCTGTAAAAACTTCTTGCACCACGTCTTCAGTCTCTGAATCCGGTTTGACAAAGCGGCGGGCGATGCTCCAGACGAGCCCCCCAAACGCGTCGATGCACTCCCTCATCGCTTGCGCCTCGCGGCGGGCAACCCGCGGGAGAATCCCAGGCTCGTTTCCTTGATGACTTTTGGCCAGCGCCATAAATCAGTCAGATCGAAGATTCTCCCGCGGTACCAATATCATTAGTGTGCTGATGCCATCAACATGGAGTCAAAGGCACGTCGGAGGGTCCATGAATTCGTCGTGTCACAATGGGTATTCGACACGGATTTCATTGCGGAAGTCAACATTTTGCGTTGCGAGCGAGTCAAGACTCCCTCGGGCATCATCATGATCGCGCCAGCAGCTGTTTCATAGACCGCAGCACAAGCCGCATGGTTCCCTTGATTGAAAAGCGGCACCCCTCGATTGATAGCCATGCGAACGATGTGCCTCGGCGACTGCCCCGCGCTTCCATTGAGCGCCGCCGATTCCTTAGCGGGGGGAAGCAGAACCGAATCAATCACGTGAATAATCCCGTTCGAACACTTGATATCAGTCTTGATCACCTTTGATTGATTCAAGAAGAGTCCTTCCTCACGTTTCGTCAGTTTGATGGACTTCTCATTCAAGGCCGTTGCCTCGTTAAGCGTCACCGCCGTCTTCGCAGGCACCTTGCCTGACACCACGTGATAAGTCAGAATATCGATTAGTTGATCCTTATTCTCTGGTTTCAGCAGCGATTCCACTGTGCCTTCTGGCAATTTAGCAAACGCTTCATCCGTTGGTGCAAAGACAGTAAACGGCCCTTCCCCTTTAAGAGTTCCAACAAGATTTGCCGCTCCCAAGGCAGCTGCTAGGGTTTTGAAACTTCCGGCGGCGATAGCCGTGTCGACGATGTCCTTCTTGCCATGATGATCCGCGTTTAAAAACGCAGGAGCAACAAGCACAGCACTGGCAAGAACGATTGATTTGAATGGATTAATTATGTTCATATTAGCTTCCTTTAAGACCCGCGTTACCACAACGCAAAGTCATTACGTCAAAGGGTTCGCTAGAGAACAGAATTCAGATTCAACTTTCTCAAAAAAAATCGCAGGCACGAGAAGAGAGAAAAGAGAGGCAGATCTAAAGGCTGTAAAATTTGAGGGTCCGAGAGAATTTAGGCATCAATCTCACGCCTCCCTCCATTACCGCCCCGGCACTAGAATCACTGCTATGAGCGATCAGGAATTGCTTCACAGATGCCTTCAGGGCACAGAACGAGATTTCCTCTGACAGGATTCTTCCCCTCACTTGCCTCCGAACCCAAGCCCCATGGTCTTCGTCTGAATACGGCAAAGGTACATATCTGAAGTGAGATAGAGGACACTCCCGTCATTGCCAAACCCTACGTTGGCAATTCGTTCTCCTGTCACGATACGGCCCAACAGTTGTCCTTGCGGAGAAATAACGAGCACGCCTCCGGGTCCTGTGGCAAAGATATTCCCATGAATATCCACTTTCATGCCATCCCCTCCGCCCCGACGAATGTGAGTCTGCTTGGACGCGTCAAAGAACGCCCTCGGGGCTCCAAGGTTCCCATCGTCCTTTACCGGAAAGGCGCGCCAAACCGGATCTTGGCCATCACTATTGGCAACGTATAGCGTCTTCTGATCGGGTGAGAAGGCAATGCCATTGGGACGAGATACAGCCCGAGATTGAAGTGTGACCTTTCCGTTCGGCTCAAGACGGTAAACGCCACAGAACTCAAGTTCCCGCGACTCATCTTTCTCCCGCTTCGGCAGCCCATAGATCGGATCCGTAAAGAAGATATCCCCGTTGTGGTGGATCGCCAAATCGTTCGGACTATTGAATCGTTTTCCGTCCCATCGATCCGCGAGAGTCATCTTTCCCCCGTTCGGTGTCAACATCGAGATCCGACGATCTCCGTGCTCACAGAGAATCAAGTGTCCGGCCGCGTCAAGAGCCAAACCGTTACTCCCTGGCTCAGCACCATAGTCCGCCACCCCTGTGTATCCAGCCGGTTTCATATAGGTTGATGCTCCCACGCCTTCTTGCCACTTAATAATGGCGTTGTGAGGAATATCGGAGAAGAGGACGTATCCTCCGTACTGATTTCCTTCCTCCGGGATCCAAACCGGCCCCTCAGCCCATTCGAACCCACCACACAGCACCTGGATTTCAGCGGCTGAATCGACGAGCGAATCTAGCGATGAATGGAAGCGGTCCACATGACCAATCGCCGCGAAGTTCGTGGTGTTTTGGGCATGAAGAACACTGACCAGCAGTATCAACAAACAGGAGGTCCTCAAAAATTTCATGGATCCTTTTTTTCTAGCAAAGAACCCCACGCTCGACAACACCCGAAACTCCACCCAGATGCTTAGCTCACAGTCAATTTTGATACTGCCGGAAAAGTTCTGAGAACTCTTGATGGACCTCAGGATAAAACTCCGAGAGCTCCCGGTTTTCACCGGGATCTTTGCCTATATTATAGAGTTCCACCTGCCCCCCGAGCCCATAACGCACAGCCTTCCAATCGCCTCGACGAGCTGCCTGAAAGATCTCACCAATAATCCCTGAATTCGGGTCGCCAGCCTGTTTCCCAAACTCCCAATAGAGAGTTCGCTCTGGCATGGCCGTCGGATTGTCTTTCAAGAGCCCACGAATCGACATGCCATTCGTCCGAACCCGCGGCACAAGATTCAAGGAAACTCCGGCGAGCTCTGCAAAGGTCGGTAGCACATCCCCAAATGCCCAAGGCGTTGTATCGACCCGAGGCCTCCGAATGGCAGCGGGCCAATGAACGATCATCGGAACATGAATCCCACCATCATAGACATCCCGCTTCATCCCCTTGTACGGTGCCGAAGCTCGGAAGAATTCCACGTCCCCGCCCCCTTCATCGTGAGGCCCATTGTCCGAAGTGAAAAAGATCATGGTATTCTCGGCCATCCCCCTCTCCTCCAACGCTCGAACGATCCTTCCAACATAGTCATCGAGAGCTGTGACCATCGCGGCCAAAGTCGCATGTGGCTGATCCACCGGCTCAGGATAATACCAGGCATATTTATCACTGGGTTCCCCTGATGACATGCCCCCGTAGGGGGTCTCCGGAAAGCCCCCTTCATAGGCATCGACATATTTCTTAGGAGCCGCCAGCTCCGCATGAGGAGACGAAAAGGCCAGCATGACGAAGAAGGGATTCTCATGCGGCTGCGTGATGTAATCGATCGCCTCTTCGGCAAAAAGTTCTTGAGCGTAGGCACCGCGCTTCCCTCCTTCATTCTCTTTGATTCGCAGTTTTCTTCCATCTCGCCACAAAAACTGGGGATATTGTCGATGCCCTTCCAAGATCGAATACATCCCATACCAAGTATCAAAGCCCATGGCTAAAGGATCGGTCACTCCCATCTGGGAACCGATGGAATATTTGCCAAACAGCGCTGTATCATACCCAGCATGCTTCAAGACATGAGCGACCGTCACATCGATGTCACGCAACTGGACAGTGTTGGAGTTATTTTCCATCAAGCGGCCATCCCGCCCGGTGAATAAGGAAACTCGTGAAGGCGAACAAACCGTGTTTCCAGAATACGCTTGGGTAAAGCGAATACCGCTATTGGCGAGACGGTCAAGATTCGGTGTCTTGATCGGCGTATCGCCGTAGCATCCCAACTGATTGAATCCCAAATCATCGGCTAAGATGAAAATGATATTGGGGGAATCGGCCAAACGATCACTGGCAGCGGAAACAGAAAGTAGTGCCCCAAAGAAAAGGCCCATGATTCCGAAATAGTCAATGGACGGAGGGGTGATTAGTCGTATCATAAGAATGAGTCATTGGGTTCAAAGAAACCTTTTACGCCTCGAAGGATGAATCTTCAAGAGAAGCTAGAACGGCGACTGGCGCTCAGAGACAAGGTACCACACTGCAACTGACTACCAAAGCGACGGAGCAGGCGATCAACGCAAACCAAATCGCGAATACTCACGATCAATTTGAGAAACGTGGCATTGGCGGCACTGGCTACGGTAAGGATGCGGAGTTTCGATTCGCTGCTCTCCAGACGAGCCATGACACGAGAGACAATGTTCGCGCATGAAGGTTTGATGAGGGATCGTCGGAGGGGCACCCGGCGTCGCACGACTCCCCTTTCCGGGATATCCGAGCCCGACAAAATTCGACAAAGTAAAAAGCGGGGCATCGGGATCGACAGCCCTCACGTGGCACTGCTGACATTGGCTAAGTTGAGCATGCGGCACTGGCGAAATCGCCTGTTGGCGTTTTACAATATCATTCTTGTTCGCATGGCATTGAAGGCAGTTCTCCGCATCCCATTCCTTGGTAAAGCGATGGGGCATAGGAGGTGGCGCTCCCCAAAAGGCTCGATCTGTCAATGACTCATAAACTTTCCCGGCACCTTTTTCTGGCCTCGAGACTGGTGGTGCAGGCGGATTAAAATCTCTGGGAGGAACTTGTGAGGTCTCGGCATCGCCTACTAGAATCCCAATACTCAGCCCACAGAGCAAAAGAATACAGGAGATACCAGTCCAACCAATACGCTCGCTTGCAACCTTTTTCATCAATGAATCAAAGGATGGCCTCATAATACTCTCTCAATTCTTACCGCGCATTTTTTATAGTCCGGTTCTTTCGATAAGGGACAATACGCTTCTAGAGTCAGATGATTGATCAGTGATTCCTCCGCAAAGAACGGGACAAAGACCGAGCCTTTTGCCGGGACGGATCGGCCATTGAGCCAGACAGGAAGTATCATTTCACCTCGTCGCGACACCACTTTCACGGGTGTTCCGGTGGCGATATTCATTTCGGCCGCATCAGCCGGATTCAATTCAATATAGGCTTTCGGCATCGCCCGATGTAATTGAGGCACTCGTCGCGTCATCGTCCCAGAATGCCAATGTTCTAAAACGCGTCCGGTGCACAACCAAAACGGGAAGTCCTTGTCAGGCACTTCGGGTGGCGCCTCGTAGGGACGCGCCCATATGGTTGCTCGATGATCTTTTTGCTTACCCCAATAAAAATCAACATCACGATCTGGAGCGACAAAAGGATCCTCACCGGCTACAAAACGTCGCGGCGTTTCCTTCCACTGCCCCTCACGTGTTTGAACGACAGGCCAACGCAAGCCTCGTGCATTCGCCAAGGTATCATAAGGCGCAACATCCTTGTGCTTCATTTGGGTAAACGGCCGGTACTCTTCATAGAGCATTCGATCGATATTTGTCTTTTTGAAAACCTCCCATTTCCAAGCATCGATCGATTCACCCTTTTCATCTCGGAATTCGAACAGGAAGCCCCCTTGGCGATTTCTCATCCCTCCATGCCCCAGCTCATAGAGCCGTCGGGCCACGGCGATCACCTGCCACACATCGTCGCGAGCTTCGCCTGGAGGATCGACCATCTTGAACCACTGCTGAGTACGACGTTCGCTATTCCCATAAACACCATTCTTTTCAACCCACATCGCCGATGGAAGCACGACCGTAGCCAGATCCGTGGTGACCGTAGGATACACATCAGATACCACCACAAACCTATCTTGCATCCGACTCGTCAGCGACTTGAGATTCGGCATCGTATGCGCTGGATTCGTTACCTGCACCCACATGCCGGTCAAGTCGCCCTTCTGCAGCGCCTCAAACATGGCGACTGCGTGGTGACCAGGTTTCGCCCCAATGCGGCCTTTGGGAATATTCCACAGATCCTCGCATTGGGCGCGGTGCGTTTCATTGGCTACCACACGGCCTCCGGGGAGCGCGTGCCCCAAGGTCCCTACTTCGCGACACGTTCCACAGGCACTTGGTTGGCCCGTGAGCGAAAAGGCTGTGCTGCCAGGTTTTCCGAATTTCCCCGAAATAAAGTGAACGTTGTAGACCAAATTATTGATCCACGTCCCCCGCGTGTGCTGATTCATCCCCATGCACCAGAGGGACAACACCTTCTTCTCTGGGTCGGCAAATCGCGAAGCGAGCAAACGCAATTTCTTAGGACTCACACCGGAAACTCGTTCAACGTACTCGGGCGTATAGGTCTTCAACCATTGACGATAGGCCTCCCAGGTCATTGGGGCGCCCGTTCCGTCTCGTCCCTGCCTCACATTACAATTCGCATCCACCCACTCCGTATCAAGGCCGCCTTCTTCAAGAAGCAAGTGGCAGATTCCGTTCGCAATGGCTAGATCACCCTGCGGAATAAACTCGATATAGTGATCCGCCTCTTGGGTCGTGCGAGTCCGACGTGTACCCAAGTCAACGATCTCTACCTTTTCGCCCTTCAATCGACGGTCGACAATCCGAGACCATAATACAGGGTGCATTTCAGCCATATTGTTCCCCCAAAGAATCACAGTGTCACAGACATCAAAGTCGTCATAACAGCCACTCGGTTCATCGACCCCATAGGTGGTTAGCATCCCCACGACTGCACTAGCCATACAAAGGCGAGCATTCGGGTCCACATGATTGTTTCCCAATCCCCCCTTCATGAACTTCATGACCGAGAACCCCTCGGGAATTGTCCACTGCCCCGAACCATAAACAGCGAAGGTATCAGGACGGGTCATGATTTCTTGAGCAATGCGATCAATGGCCTCGTCCCAAGACACATCAACTAAGGTGCCACCTTTTCGAATCTGAGGCGTGGTTAATCGATCCTTCCCATACATTGCCACTCCCGCGTGGTATCCCTTGGCACAAAGCAATCCCTTGTTCACGGGGTTTTCCAAATCGCCTTGTACGGCAACGACTCGACCATCCATCACCCCCACGAGCACTCCACAACCCGTCCCGCAGAATCGGCAGGGAGCCTTCTGCCAAGTCAGCCCATCGAGACCGATGGCTTCATCACCGATCAATTTGGGTTGCTGTCCTAGCAGCACACCACTCGCTGCGGCCAAGGCTGCCTGGGTGATAAATTCTCTTCTCGCGATTTTCATCATGCTTCGACAGGGACTTGAGAAACCGACTGAAGATCCTCAACGCTATGATAGACCAGAATCGCAGCACGAATCCCCGGCACCTCACTGAGTCGACGCCCAAGGTCTTCCGATGCCTCGTTGCTCGGACTTGAGATGGCGACAGCCATACCGTCGTCAGACCGTTCCCCAATTTGAAAGCACCCCAGCTTAGCCAAGGCAGCAAGAATCTGGGATTGGTCGCTTCGACGGCACCGCAACACATAACTAGAGACAGGCATAGTTCACTCCAAATATTTCTATACTGGTTCGACTACGAGCGTAGCGCCAGAGCTTCCTTCGGCATCCGCTTTCTTGCCCAATACCACACCAGAATTGCGCCACCACTGTTCCCACAGTCGATCCGCGCCACCGGCCCACAAAATGAAAGGCAATCGAGCTAGCTCGATAAGCCCAAAGGTCAACGGTGACTCTTCAGCAAGGCCGAACGATTCCAAAGAACCGATTCACTAGAAGTTGCCGATTGAATAGAACGCTCAAACGCATTGCCCAGGAAAGATTTCTGAGACTTCGATGCTTGATCTCGTGCTCGTCAACCATTCATGGAACAATCAGGAGTCCATCAAAGTTTTTTCGCTCCACCATCGGTTTGGTGATTTTTTAGCACTCATCTTGGCTAAAAATAATCACCGTGATCTAAAATAAACAAAAAAGCACCTCTGGTTTCCCAGAGGTGCTTGCAAATGTATTGACGCTTTTTAAGCCGAACTTATGACGTCGGTACTTCAGCGATCGTTTTTAGAACGCGTGAGCAGATTTGGTAAGGGTCACCTTGAGAGTTCGGGCGACGATCCTCGAGATATCCTTTATAACCTGCATTTGCGAAGCTGTGCGGCACACGAATCGAAGCACCGCGGTCAGCGATTCCCCAGGAGAACTTATCAATGGACTGGGTCTCGTGAAGACCGGTGAGACGCATGTGGTTATCAGGACCATAGGCAGCGATGTGCTCGTCCTTGTTCTTCTCGAAAGCGTCCATGAGCGCCTTGAAGTAAGCTTCCCCACCGACCTCTCGCAAGTGTTTGGTTGAGAAATTACAGTGCATTCCTGAGCCATTCCAATCGCCTTGAAAGGGTTTGCAGTGCCACTCGATATCAACCTCGTAGCGCTCACAGAGACGGAGCAAGAGATATCGAGCAACCCAGATGTCATCCGCGCAGTTCTTTGAGCCTTTCGCAAAAACCTGGAACTCCCACTGTCCTTTGGCTACCTCAGCATTGATACCCTCGTGGTTGATTCCAGCCTCTAAACAAAGGTCGAGATGCTCATCAACGATCTCACGCGCCACACTACCGACGTTAGTGAACCCAACACCGGTGTAGTATTCTCCTTGTGGACTCGGGAAGCCTTCGCGTGGCCACCCAAGAGGTCGCCCATCATGGAAAAGAAAGTACTCTTGTTCCAATCCAAACCAAGCATCAGGATCATCAAGAATCGTCGCTCTCATGTTTGATGGATGAGGGGTTCCATCCGCGTTCATGACCTCGCACATAACGATGAACGCATTGTCACCACGACCCGCATCAGGATAGAGCGCGACAGGCTTCAGCATGCAATCAGAGTTGCTACCGTCCGCCTGCTGCGTGGAACTCCCATCGAAGCCCCACTCAGGGCAGTCATCAATGGATTTTGGTGCTTCGGAAGCAATGCGGGTTTTGCCGCGAAGATTCGGAACGGGTTGGTAACCGTCAAGCCAGAGGTATTCGAGCTTATATTTAGGCATATCTTTCGTGTATTCTAATGGGTCAACGTTTGAACTTAGGACGGCTTTTAAGCCCTAATTCCTCAACAAAGTCAACCACAAGCAAGCGGCGTGCCTAAACTTGGCGCAGCTACCTGCTTTCTAAAATCATCTCATACGACGAGCGTTGTTCGTCAATTCCCCCAGCTTCAAGCTGAAGCCATTCCTCCGAACCCAGCGAGCAAGAATCGTCCATCAGCGAACAATCCAGGGAAAGAATCTTTCACGACAAAGGGAGTTCAATTAGCCTTTCACCACAAGATACGAATGAGATCGGTCAAAGATACAAAACGCGCGCGTGTCCATGTCGGATTTGACGGGCGCGTCCACAAGCGCTTTCTCGGGCCCTTCGCTGCGCTTCGATTTCAAAACGAAATCCGAGCACTCCGCTATCTCGAGAGCAAAGCCTGCCCCTTCGTACCCTCGATTCTCGACGAAGATTCTGGGGAGCTCTCGATGATAACAACAAATTGCGGCACCATCGTCGATAGTATCAGCGAAGACCGGCTCAAAGCACTATTCGAAGAGCTCGAAACATTTGGCGTACGACACGGAGATCCCTTTGCCCGCAACGTGACTTATAATCCCAGGCTTGGGCGCTTTTGCGTAATCGACTTCGAGTTCTCGACCATTCTGGAAACAGGCGAAGGACTAACAACCGACGATCTCGAACGACGGATGAAAGAACAATGAGTGATTTGGGGGGCGCACCACTGGAGGTTCACTGGACCGCACAAACACATCAGGGCCGGGTAAGACGGACGAACGAAGATTCTTTCCTCTGCCTCCGATTCGACCAGACAGATCTCACCTTTCTTGGCAAAGAAGGTGAGTCACCGCTAAATCGACACGAATTCATTTTTGCTGTCAGCGATGGGATGGGCGGCGAGAATGCCGGCGATTTCGCCAGCAACGACGTGATTCAATCGGTCACCGCAATCATCTCCCGAAATTACCACCAAACAGCGTCCTCGAAGAGTCATACGGAACGCGAACGGCTCCAAGAATTCTGCCAACAGATCCACGAACACGCCAGTAAGGTTTCACGGTATTACGAAGAATGCAAAGGCATGGGTGCCACTCTCAGTCTGGCATGGATTGACAGCGGGACGCTCCATGTACTTCATCTTGGAGACAGTAGAATCTACCACTTTCCGGTTGATGGCGGCATTGTCCAATTGACCGAAGATCACACCGTAGCGGGACGGCTGTTCCGGGACGGAAAAATCTCCGAACGCGAAGCAAGGAACCATCCCTACCGCAATCAGCTCGAAAAATCCATCGGATGCCATTCCGCAGACGTTAACCCGCAGATTACGTCGATCCCGGTTCAAAAAGGAGATCGCTTCCTCCTTTGTTCGGACGGTATCACCGACGGGCTTTGGGATCACTCACTAGAGAAGCTCATTCGTACGCCTCCCTCGTATCTCAAAGAGCTCACTCCTGCCGAAGCACTGGTAAAGGAAGCGATGGAAGCCTCCGGTCGAGACAATCTAACGGCTCTCGTCGTTGAGATCGTCTAGCCTTCATGACGGCTTTGCCATCGCTCTGTCTCGCCTTAACCTGCCGAGATTTAGCGATTCAAGCACGGTTGCGAAGCCTCACGCTTCGGCCGCCTTTATCATTTCAAAGAGCTCATCTTTAAGCTGGAGACGCTTGGCCTTAACGGAGTTGACGTATTCATCGCTGGGATTTTCAACGCCTTCCTCGATCCGGTGGACCTCGTGATCCGCTTCATGGTAAGCGGCAAAAAGACGCTGAAAATGTGCGTTCGACATCTTCAGTTGATGAATCTGTTCCCGATATTCGGGGAGTTCATGAATTAGATCGTGTTTTTCTAGTGCCATATCTGTCCTTTTCTTGGGTTCAACGCTTCTTAGATTAACCGCATTCATCCAGATTCGGCTCTCCGTTTCTAGCTCTTCCCTTCCCCTGAAATGCCGCCGTCTGCCATGGAAACGGCGGCCTGGACGGAAACGCTCCCCACAAAAAAGAGATTTCGAAGTCCGTCCTAAGGTTGAACCAAGATCTCCAGGCCCGTAGAATGCCAATCTGTGGATCCAGTAGCGTTCTCATTTGGTGCTTTCGATATACATTGGTACGGCGTCTTCGTAGCAGTGGGCTTCCTTGTTGGTTTATGGACGGCGGGCCGCCGCGGCTTGATATATGGCCTATCACCGGAAAAAACAGCCGACCTCGGTCCATGGATCATTATCGGAGCGCTCATCGGAGCACGGAGCCTGTATGTGTTCACCTACTGGGAAGATGACTTTGCAGGGAAGAGCCTGCTCAACATTTTCAAGATCCGCCAAGGGGGACTCGTTTTCTACGGAGGATTCATCGGCGCGGTCCTTAGTACCGTGCTCTACACACGGCTCAAAAAGGTTCCGCTTTGGCAGATCGCCGATGCCTTTGCGCCCAGCATTGCATTGGGGCATGCCTTTGGCCGCATCGGCTGCCTCATGACCGGTTGCTGTTACGGAAAGGTCTGTAGCCTCCCTTGGGCGATTAGCTTTCCTACAGGCCACGTTTCCCACCCACACAATGTCCACCCCACCCAAATCTATGAGTCGAGTCTCAATCTCGGACTCTATCTTGCGTTGGCCTATTTCTACCGGCGCAAGCGCTTCGAAGGACAGGTGTTCGCTGTTTACCTTATGAGCTACGCACTCTTGCGAGCCTTCGTGGAACTCTTCCGAGGTGATTACGCTGACCAGAAAATCACCGGTTTGCTCACGCCAGGCCAACAAGTCGGCATCGCCATCTTCCTTGCTGGTGCCCTCCTTTATTTCATCCGCGCGAAGACATCAAAACCAAGCCCAGCGTCGGAGAAACCATGAGCGATCAATTCGAGATCGTCGTCTCAGAATCAGAGCCCGGCATCCGACTGGACACGTGGCTACACCGTCAGCTGCCCCATCTCTCAAGAACGGCTCTGGCCCGCCTCATCGACGAAGACTGTGTCTCCATCAATGGACGAATCCCCAAAGCTCGCTACACGCCTCGGCTCGGTGAAACAATCGTCGTCACCGTCCCCCAGGCGAAGCCCAGTGGCATCAATGCGGAATCGATCCCGCTTTCAGTACTATTCGAAGATGAACACCTTCTCGTCATCAACAAGGCACCCGGAATCTGCGTCCATCCATCAGCAGGGCATCCGGACGGCACCCTCGTAAACGCCCTGCTCCATCATTGCCGCGGACAGCTGAGTGGAATCGGCGGAGTCTCACGTCCGGGAATCGTACATCGCCTAGACCAAGACACGAGTGGGTGTATCGTTGTCGCCAAAGACGACACCACCCACGCTGGTCTCGCCGAGCAATTCGCGCAGCGTACCACCGCCAAGACATATCTTGCCATCACCTGTGGATCCGTCCGCCCAAAGGCAGGGGAGATCATCGCCAATATCGCAAGACACCCTTCCCATCGAAAACGCATGGCGGTCAGCGATGGTTCCGGCCGAGAAGCGCATACCGACTACAGGCTCAAAGAAGAATTCGAGAGCGCCGCCCTCGTTGATGTCACGCTCCACACCGGACGAACGCATCAAATTCGCGTCCATTTCAAACACATTGGCTATCCCATCTTTGGGGACAACATCTACGGCAAGCGACAATCCAAACTACTCAGCACAGCAATTCGATTCACCCCCGCCCGACAAATGCTCCATGCACACACCCTTCGCTTCCAACATCCTGTCTCCTCCGCAAGCATTGAAACTGAGGCTGATCTGCCATCGGATATGACAGCAACCATCAATCATCTTAGGAAACAAGAAACACCATAAGGCTCCCCGCCTGAGATAGTTCAATCTATGGGGAAATCCACCCTCCAAACGATCCAAAGAACTACATCGCCTCACCGTGATCGGCCTGTGACTGTGCCCCACCAAAACGAAACTCTATCCGGGGAAGGTCGACAGGAATCAAGTCCGTTTCCCCCTCGCGAATGCGATAATTCCGACCAGGTTCAATCCTGCTTCGCACCTCAGTAACGAGGCCGCTCGGCCAACGGATTTCTATTTTTTCAATACGTTCTGGGCTCCCTAGCCCAATGTGTTGTCGCAAAGGCGACGCCCCAAAACTCCCTCCAGAACTCACCGTCCGGTGAATTGATCGCAACGCCCCCTCTTCAATAACCTCCACAAGAATGCGCGCTCCAACCCCCATTCGGTTTGATCGTGTTCCTTCTAGGCTGATCCCAATAAACTGATTTTCAGTCCCTGGGTTAAGGTAGAGAACGTTCGAATACACATCGCCCGAATAAGCCCCACCCATGTCCTGGTAAATGTCTTGATCCCCATCGTTGTCAATATCACCGAAGGAGACCCCATGCCCCTTTTGCAGATGACCAAACCCTCCAGAAGTAGTCACATCGTGAAACTCCCGCCCTCGATCATTTCGGAACATTCGGTTAGGCATCAAACTCCCGAGATCTGGATCCCCCGTACCAAGGTAAAAATCTAGAAAGCCATCATTGTCCAGATCTCCAAAATTGCACCCCATCGCAAACAGAATCCTCGACACCTTCACGGCTTGACTGACGTCCTCGAAGGTTCCATCACCTCGATTCCGATAAAGGCGCGCCGTCTCAGCCCCGTGTGCTTCGCCGAGGTAATCGCGCAAGAGATCGCCCGAATCGCTCATGCGATAGTCGGCAACAAACAGATCAAGCCATCCATCATTATCATAGTCCCAAAACCAGGTCGGAAAACTCCACGTCGGTTCGACAACGCCAGCCTTGATCGAAACGTCGCTAAATCGCCACCCCCACTTCTCACGACTCTTTTCCTCAGCTGGCCCTTCATTCCGATAGAGCACATTCGGTTGGCCTCCTTGAGAAAGAAAAAGATCCGGTCGACCGTCATTGTCAACATCTCCCACAGCAACCCCTTTCACCATTCCATAATGATCAAGACCACTTTCCTTGGCACACTCCGTAAATGTACCATCCCCATTGTTTCGGAACAGCTCGCAAGGATGCCGCTCAACCTGCATGGTCTCATTCCCAATGAACACATCTAAGAATCCATCAGAATCAAAATCAAACCATGCCGCCGTTTGGGTGGGATGAAAGCTCAACAAGCCTGCTTCTTCTGTAACATCGCTAAAGGTGCCGTCGCCATTGTTCTTCAAAAGCGAATTCGGATGCCGCCCCTGCCCCCCAAACCATCCTCCGCGTAGCACCATCACATCGGCGTACCCATCATTATTGTAGTCCGTCTGAAGGAGGTTAAGCCCACCAAACAACCCATCAAGACCCGCTTCTGTCGAGACATCCTCAAATCCGCTAGCCCCTCGATTGAAAAAGAGTTTCAAAGGCTCTCGCAACCCAATCCCCGAGCACATCAAATCAAGCAATCCGTCGTTGTTAAAATCTTCCATGATACTTCCTCCAGACAAGCCCACATGCCCCACACCGAGCTCTTTGGCCCTGTCTTCAAACCGGGGAAAGGGATAGTCCGATGCGAAGACGGCAGGATCGATCCTAAACGCCGCGGGAACGTCATCAGGAAACCGTCCCAAAGTCATGAATGCGATATTCAGCAACCACTGGGCATGACGAGCCTCAGGCTCAACAGCCAACCATTCCTTCAATTTTTCGATCGCACCTTCAGAGCCTCTTGGCTGCGAATGGATGCCACCACCCGAGATTGGAAAAACACATGAATGCTGATGATGATTGGCGAGACAATTCTCCTGCTCACCGAGACGCAAAAGGCAAATGGCCTGTTTCCTAAGCATCCATGCACGATGCTCCTCTAAGAATGCCGGATCGGCGGTGCTTAAATATCGCTCCATCGATTCGAAGGCTGCCAGAGCTTCTTCACTGCGGCCCGCGTTGAGCAAATCTTTTGCGTATTCCTGGTGGTAGTAAGACTTTTGTTTCACCCCTCGGGCCTCAGCCAGTGCCCTTCGTTGCAGAGGTATCCGGTCAGCACTCAGATACCTATTCTTTGAGAGGTCGGCCAGCCCGGCAAATAGCTCGAGCCGATTCGTCATCGACAGGCCGGGATCCGTGGGACGCATGATTGGTTCTTGCCATGGATTCGCTCCGTCACTCAGAGCTCGAGCAGGTGGGGGTTTCTTCTCACAGCCCACCGCTATCACAAGCACGGCTAAAGCAAGGTGTGTCCAGTTCATCGTACCCATTCCGCTATCTTACCGCTTTTCATTACGCTTACGGCTTTCAAATCCAACGGCAAAGCCGTCAATGTTTCCTGCCCATCGGGCCACTTCACCCACAACTCATCCGCATGGCCACGGCAGTAAAGCAAGGGTTGCAACGTATCCTGGGCTCCGTCACCGCCACTGCCAAGAAGCATTCTTACCGGCCCAGGCTTGCCCTTGCTTCGCAATCTCAGTTGAGCCCCAATCGCTCTTGGGTTTTTCTCATTGCCAACGAGCGTCACTCGAACACCCCGTTCCGCCCCCCGATTCACAAAGAGTGCCGCCTGCCGTGCTCGCCGTCCCACCAACAAGTCCCAGCGACCATCACGATTAAAGTCACTCAAAGCGCTTCCTCGACCAGCGCCTCGAACGGAAAGACCGGAGCTCCTGACGTTCTTGACAGCAAAGTCGCCATTACCATTTCCCAAGAGACAGACAGCCCCACCGGCATCGAAAGGTGCCAGCGTCAACTCCGTTCCATAGAAATTCTGACTCGTAAAAAGGTCTTCGTTCCCATCTCCATTCAGATCCGCCACGCTGATACCAAACACCGGAGCCATTTGCACCGGCACTGGCAAGGCCCTGACATCAAAACGAGTGGACGCATTTAGCAGCACCACTGAACTCAAAATAGTGACTTCGCGATAGGCCAAGTCAACGACGTGAGGAGCTAGGATAGCTTCAATTCCAACCGCTCCGAAAGATCGATACGAGGGGAACCGCGATATAATATCTGGAATACTTTGAGCCAATCGATCCCGATCAGTAACTGGTGCGTACTCGCCAATCTCATCATCATAGTAAGCCTCCACAGGAAGGATTTCACCAGAATTTCGTAGTTCACCGTAGTAGAGACGCAATGGATGTTTTGGAGTCGGTTTAGGGTTCCTGTTCTCCCCCCAGTTACCCAGCACCAAATCCAGGCGCCCGTCCCCATTGAAATCTCCGCAATCAATCGATTGCCACAATCCTTTCAATCGCGAAAGCCCGAGAGCAATACTTTCGTTGATGAACGTGCCCGCACGATTTAAATAAACTTCAACGCCTCCCCAATCCGTAGCGACGATGAGATCAATCCAAGCATCATCATTCAAATGGCAGAAAAGCGCTGCGGAGACCATTCCAATCCCGTGAAATGGGTTGCTCCCACCCTCGTCAAGCCCAAGCCCCTGCGCCCCATTCTTGAGCAGCCACCCAGACTGCGGTTCAGGAAATCTGCCCGCTTGATGCCGAATCCCAACAAATGCATCGAGGTCGCCATCGAGATCATAGTCACCCAAGGCGAACGCTCCTAGCGCCCCTTCAAAAGAAACATTGAACTGAGGGGCGACCGAATTTGAACCTAACTTGAGCAGAGCGAGCTGCGACCGACTTGATGGGGTTTCAGATTCATAAGAGCTCGTAGCGACGAGCGCATGCCCATCATACCACCAACTCACAGAAACCTGATCTCCTTGCGATACCGGCAGCATCGAACTCGACGGGACCGTCCATTCAGCACCACGGAGATTCTCGTAAACGGCAGGACGGTGACCGTTTCCTCCGCTGACTAGCACATCGTCCCAGCCATTCCTATCGACATCAACCCACCCTACCCCCATAGCAAGCGTGCTTAACTGCTGGGACAGTGTCGCCTGTAGAGCTGAGTCATCAAACGGCTCGTCCAAGTGCCGAGCATTCAGGGATTCAGAAACATTCTCAAAAAGAGATTCCCCAAGACGATTATCCCGACTTTGAGTATCATATTCGCCTGCTGTTTGAGTCGGCTCGAGGGCTTCTTCAAGGCGGGAAATGACGAGAAGCCGATTCGATTCAATCCCGAAAGATTCTGTGCTGACACCATCGGGCCAACGAACGCGCAATGTGAATGGACCAGAAACACCTTCAACCCCAAAGGTCACCAAGGAATCATCACCTGAAAGATAGTGCCCCCCGGCCCGAAATTCTCGCATCTGTGACAGGCCATCCCCTTCCAATGTCACATTGGCTCCATAAATTGTTCGCCCGATTCGGGTTTCGCGAAGTCTGATTGACACCAGATCACCTGACCCAATGTTTTCGTAGATCTCCAGACGCGAGTTGAGAGGATTAACCACCATATCTCGATCACCATCGCCATCCAAATCGCCAAGGGCCCCACCCTGCCCATGAGTCACTGCATTGAACCCCCAGGCTTCGCCTCGCTCATCAAACTTGAGATTACCTTGATTTCGAAACGCGAGATTTTGAGTATCGAGCGAGGGAAGATTGAGCCGAGTCCCAGGACGACGATCCGTCTGCAACCCAATCTCTCGAGTAGCATCCGAGTCCAGAGAATCATGGGGATGACCATTGGTAACCAAAAGATCCTCTAACCCGTCCCGATCCACATCGATCCAAAAACAATTCCAAGTCCACTCCGTCGCCGCAAGATCGCTCAACCGTGCCACCTCGGAAAAACCCGTATCGCTTCGATTGAGAAAAAGCGTGTTGCGCATATACTGCCGTCGCTGATCAAAGGCCCAATCCGTCCAAGCATTCGGCGTGTGGTTTGCCCGTTGATAGTGACGTCGCTGGTGACTACGACTCAGCATATCACCTACAAAAAAATCCCAGTCTCCGTCCAGGTCGACATCAGACCAATCGACACACATCGAAGACCAACTAGAATAGCTCATCGCCGATCGGCCAAGCGCTCGGAACCCGATTCCCCGTTCGTTGAGCCAAACCCGATCAGGAGAAATGAAGTCAGAACAGACGTAGAGGTCTGGATAGCCATCGCGATTGACATCGGCAAAGCTGACGCTCAGCGACCAATCCAGGGGAGCTTCCTCTATGGCTTCGCCTTGCTCATCCAAGAAAAACCCTGACGTCCAATCAACGCTTGCAAAGCTCCCTCGTCCATCGTTCAAATAAAGCACATCGGCAAGCCCCTGTTCTAGTAAGATACCGCGCCCGTTCAAATCGCGAGTCGAGATAAACCGCGTGCGCTGCTGCTCAGGCAACAGCCACAAGCCATCCTCACGTCGAAGATCTAGTTTCAGAGATTCGTCTTTCACCGTCTTCTCCCGGTAGTGAGCAACGTAGAGATCCAAATCCCCGTCACGGTCAACATCCGCCGCTGCCACAGAGCTCACGCCAGACCGAGGTAACAAACCCGAGTCACTGAGTTCACGAAATCTGCCCTGACCGTCATTGAGAAAAAGACGCGCGCCACGATCATTGGCCCCCACCAACAAATCAAGGTCTTGATCGCCATCGATATCAAGCAGCAGCACCCCCGTCGAATACTGCCCCTCACAAGCGGCACCACCAGCATTCAAAGCCCGTTCAAAACGCCAGTCTCCCTGATTGAGGAACAAACGGTTCTCTCCTTCTAGGGCAGCAACATACAGATCGGTCAACCCATCACCGTTCACGTCGCCGAGAGCCACTCCAGACCCGTTCTCCAGAATTCGATTCCGCGTGCTCGCACCCGCGGACAAGACATTGGTAAAGGCAAGATCTCGCTCCATCGAGATCTTGCGATGAAACCCAACGCGTCCGACTTCCTTTCTTGGCAACTCCGTAAGCTCGACGCGAACCGCTGCTTTCAATTCAGAAATCCAAGTCGCGCCCCAAAACAATAGGAAGCCAAAAGTCGCTCTTCGAATCAGCTCCATCGCTCGAATAGCGCACCACAACGATTCTACCTCAAGAATTGTCGGCATAAGCAGACAAGGCACGAAGGAGAGACTTTCCCGTGCGCTAGCCAAGCGGCGACTAAGAGAGAGCGGCGACTCTAGATCAAGATCACTACGCGATATGAGCGCCACGCGTCTCGACATAAAGCGAGTAAAGCGACTGACTCGCTGTCATAAAGAGTCGATTCCGCTTCGTGCCGCCGAAACACACATTGCCACAAATCTCAGGCAACACGATTTGCCCGATGCGATCCCCATCAGGTGCGAAGATATGAACCCCATCATAGCCCTCACCAACCCAACCGGCGCTCGCCCAGATATTGCCATCTTCATCAGCGCGAATTCCATCCGCAACACCCGCCACTTCGGCCCCATTCACTTCCATCGCCATCGAAGTAAAGTGTCGCCCCCGAACAAGACTCTTCTCATTCACAACATCCCAAACCTTAATGATCTTCGGAATGTCAGGATAGTGAGTTGAGCCGGTATCGGCGATATACAACTTCTTGTAGTCAGGGGAGAAGCATAACCCGTTTGGCTTCCCAATCTCATCGGTCACCTTGTGAATACGACCATTCTGCCCATCAATTCGGTAAACGGCTTCCTTTTGAACCGGCTGCACAGAGCCTGTATTCAGGCGGTTTCCTTCATAGTTCATTAATCCGCCGTAACCGGGATCTGTGAACCAAATATCACCATTGGGATGAACAACGACGTCGTTCGGAGCATTGAAGGACTTGCCTTCAAAATTCTCAGCAAGAATTGTCATGGTCCCATCATACTCGTATCGAACCACCCTTCGGGGCCCATGCTGGCAGGAAAGTTGCCGCCCCTGATAGTCAAAGGTGTTCCCGTTGCTATTGCCGCTAGGACTCCGAAACTGACTCACATGCCCATCCTCTTCGATCCATCGCAACTGACAATCATTAGGAATATCACTCCAGATCAGGTAGCGCCCGGAACCGTTCCAAGCCGGTCCCTCCGCCCACAAGGTCCCAAGATGCAGGCGTTGGGTCGGTGTGTTTCCTAACTTATATTTTGCGAAACGAGGATCAATGACGACAATATCTGGATTGGGATAACGGACAGGGGTCTTCCCGGACCAATCCCGTTCCCCTCTTGCCAGCGACGGTGCCGCGAGCGCTCCTCCAAGCACGGCAGCCGATGAAGCGAGAAAGCGTCGGCGATCAAGCGATGAATTCGATTTAGCGTTTTCCTGTGTCATGGGCGATGAATGCATTTTAGATGGCAATGGTTCGGAGTTCGTTGATCATTCAAGGCTGACACTGCACTGACTTGAATTCAAGAAAAACGACAGATCACCACGGCGCCTTACCCAGTTCCCCTCAATTCAATCAAGGAAGCCAATTTAGCGTGTACCAGCCGATGTCGTTCGATAGTTTTGATCCGTCAGCGCCCGAGACACTCAGCTGAATCTGATAGACCTTCCCTGTCGTCATTTCCATTTTTAGATCCGCAGACATTCCATCAGCCGACACCGCGACCGAGGTGACTTCGATCGCCTTGTTATCGGCTTTCGGCGACCCGTACTGAGGATGGTAAAGATAGTGCCAGTTGCGAATTTGATAATTCGTCACATCCGAGGCTTCCACCTGATTCACTGGTTTGGTGAATCGGATCCGAAACCCATCTTTCAACACCGCTACAGACTGCATCTCCATTGGGGCGGTTTGTCCATCCCAGCGAATCCGTTGCAGCCCAAAGATAGATTCACCGATGGATCTCCAACCACGCCCTGTTTGACCCACCCACAAGGTGCCATGCTCATCGAAGACATTTCGTATAATTCCAGCCTGCATGGGACCAACAAACGGAAAGACAATCCCTTGATATTCGCCTCGTATCTTTTCCAAGTGGACACGCATCATCATCGATTTCGATTGATCGCCTACGAACACCTGATCTTCAAACCACGGACCAAACTTACCACCCGTTTCATTGAAGCGAGGTTCGCCGGGCGCATTGGCAAGGTCACCATGAATAAAATAGACGGCCGGAGGATGTCTTCGCTGCTCGAAGTCGCCAACGGAGAGCTCATTCAAATCTCGCCCCTGAAACTCGGGGTGGTCCATCAGCGATGAGGGATGCCCATGGAAGCGCCCCTTAACGACATGGTGAAGCGTTGAAGAACCATTCCAATCCCCCTGATTGTCCGTATAGAAAATCTCCTCATGCTTGTTCATTCCTAAGCCAGAAGGTGAGCGCATGCCTGAAGCGAAGGGCACGAACTTGCCGTCGGGTGTGATTTGAAAACACCAGCCACCGAAACGACGTGCCCGTCCCATATTACCTCCCAAAACACGGCCCACATTCCATCGGTGGCTTCCCGCCCAACCTTCATAGCTGAGAGAGGTGTTTAAGGTGCCATAAAAGTTCCCTTGCGAATCCCGCACCGGGCCAAAGGCATATTCATGGTAATCATCATTGAGTCCCCAGCTAGCGTTGACCGTTTCATAGGCATCAACTCGACCATCCTGATCGTGATCGATCAACTTCGTTAGTTCCGGCCGTTGCATCACCCACACATCCGAGGTCTCTTGATCCACATAGAGCCCAAGCGCTTCGTGAAGTCCGTCCGCAAACAAGGTAAAACCCCCCTTCGAATAGCGCCATACTTGCCCCTCGCGAGTACTAATCAACAGATCCCCACTCGGCAAGAAAGCCAGTCCCCCAACACCGATCTGTTCTCCCGCGGGAAGTTCAACCCTGTCCACCTGGTAACCCGAGGGCACATTCATCGGCGGTGTCGCCGCGAACATGACGCTGCCCAAACAACCCACTGCCGAAAATAGAGTAAGAAATCGCTTCATAATATCACTTGTTGATTACGGCATTCTTCTGAGCAGTGACCACGATGCTGAAATGCTTGGCCTGGTCATGAGGCACGTGTAGGGTCCCTTCCTTCCATTCACCGGCTGTCGCTGACAACGTGACATCTCGGTCATCAAACTTGATAAAGACCGGCGCATGGATGAGATCAAATTCAAAATCATATTGAAGCCCGATTCCCTCTGGAGCGGGCCTGACCGTTTGCCTCACTGGTGCTCCATTGACGAGAAACCGCATGACTGGAACCATCTCGCCATCCCACTCATACCCTTTAAATTCCACTTGCGGCGTTAGATCAGGCCCACCAATTCGAACTGGCAGATCGGTCGCCCCTACTTTGAAGCGATCTCCAAGTGTTTTTACCGGCTTCCCTCCTCGATGCCCCGGGTGATCGCCCCAATCAGGGCCGACATCTAAGAACATCCCGAACCAACCAAACCGCACACAACAGGTTTCGGCATCAAAACAGTAGTTAAAACCACCGGGCAATCCCACCAAGATCGAGCGCCCCGGACCACCATCTACGTAAGCCCGTTTCACCAAGGGCTTGTCATTCACGTGCAGATGCAATTGTTTCCGGCCTTTCTTATCAACTGAGCTCTTCACCAATTCTGGAGCAGTCGGATTATCCGTCACCCGCATCACGCCCTTCATCGAAAAGGCATGTCCCGGGATAGTACAAACATAAGGATAATCCCCCACCTCTGCCGGCGTCCTAAAAGTGATCTCATCCTCTTGTCCCGGGTTCACCACCTTCGTGTGAAACAATACCTCGGGAAGATTTGGAACATACTCCTTTTCAATCGCCTGTGCCCCGAGCATCCAAGCCTTTTGAGCAACCTTCATCGATACCGTCTCACCGGGTGAGCAAATGATCAGATTATGCTGCATCTCATCCGTATTCTTCAGCACCAACTTAATCTCGATATTTGGTTTCACCTCAAAAAGCTCGATATTGTAACGAAGCTTCCCCGGCAATGTGCCAATCTCAAAAACGGGTCCCGCTGCAATAGCAATGGACGGTATCGCCCCTACCGCCAGCATACACGCCGATCGGAATACAATGGATCTAAACAAGTTCATGTTTCAAAAAAAACGAAGCCGGCTCGTTCCGAACCTTCAACAGCCGGGCAGTTTAGCGATCTCGAAAAAAATCGCAACAGTCCATAAATGAGAGGATTTCCACCTGAGCAATGGGCACAGATGACCACGGAGAACGCTCTTCTTTCCCACCTCATAAAGAGAAAAACGGCGGTTCTATGATGGCAGCAACCAAGCTCAAATAGGATCAAAAGGGCATGGTCTAAAGCAACTACCAGAATCTGTCTCTAGCTCCGTTGTCATTCGGACTCTGAGGCCCCTCGCCTAAAGCCTTCACAAGAGAGACCATATGATATGATGCTAATCCAAACGCCCCCGGTTTCAGAGAAAGTGTTTGTCAACCAAGCCAAAAACCAGCTATCCATTCACTCAACCATGATGACACCAGCCGCAGGTCTGTTTATGAATGTACGCCTTCAATCGTTGTTTCGGAGTCTCTTGTCCTTAGTCATCGTTACGGCTGCGTTGCCGATGGCAGGCCCTATTGAATCGAAAGCTGAAGAACGCCCCAACATTATCGTGATCATGGCCGATGATATGGGCTGGTCTGATATTGGCTGCTATGGGAGTGAAATCAGCACACCGAACCTGGATGGGTTGGCAAAGAACGGACTGCGCTTCTCTCAGTTCTACAACACTTCTCGATGTTGCCCCACACGAGCAACGTTGCTGACAGGCCTCTATGCGCATCAAGCTGGGGTTGGGCATATGATGTCGGACAGAGGTTCCGACGCATACCGTGGAGACCTGAGCCGAAACGCCGTTACCATCGCCGAGGTTCTTCAAGCGTCCGGCTACCGAACCTATCAATCGGGAAAATGGCACGTGAGCCGATTCATTAAGCCCGAAGGACCTCAACACAACTGGCCTCGACAACGAGGTTTCGATCGCTTCTTTGGAACGATTCATGGCGCAGGGAGTTTCTATGATCCGAACTCCCTCACCATAGACAACACCCAGATCGCTCCCTGGAAAGACTTTTACTACACTGAAGCGATCAATGATTTTGCCTGTCGCTTCATCCGCGACCATGAAGCGAATCACGAAGACAAGCCCTTCTTCATGTACGTCGCCCACACCGCTCCCCACTGGCCAATGCACGCCCGACCGGAAGATATCGCCAAATACCACGGCAAGTATGCCAAAGGCTGGGACAAGCTGCGGGAAGAGCGCTACGATCGATTGAAGCGCATGGGATTGATCGATCCCAACTGGGAACTCTCCCCCCGAGATTCTCGTTCGAAACCATGGGCCGAAGCCGACCTCAAACCATGGGAACAACGCTGCATGGAGGTTTACGCGGCAATGGTCGACAAACTCGACCAAGGAATCGGAGACATTATTCAAACTCTTAAGGATACCAACGAGTTTGATAATACACTGATTCTTTTTCTCGCCGACAATGGCGCTTGCGCGGAAAGCTACGGGCGACAAGCCAACTCTCCCAAGACTCATCCAGACCCCACCCTTCGAAAACCAATGGCCCCTGGAGAGCTTCAAACGCGAATGGAGCCACTATTCACCCGTGACGGTCGACCAATTCGCACAGGACGCGGGGTGATGCCCGGGGGGGCCGACACGTATATTGCCTACGGACTTTCATGGGCGAACGCGTCCAACACACCGTTCCGAGAGTATAAGCACTGGGTTCACGAAGGAGGCATCTCCAGCCCGCTCATTGCCCACTGGCCTAAGGGGATAACTAAAGGAACCTTCGGGAATCGCCGTCCCTCGGATGAAGGTCCCATCATTGATGACCCTGCCCATCTGATCGATCTTATGGCGACCTGCGTGGATATCTCTGGAGCACCCTATCCTACCCAATATGCGAACCATCAAATTCAGCCAATGGAAGGAACCAGCATTGCCCCTACCTTTTCAGGAAAGGCCATTCCTCGGACAGCGCCGATATTCTGGGAGCATGAAGGAAATCAAGCCATTCGGAAGGGAGATTGGAAACTGGTCTCCAAACACAAAGGCGAACCAGAGCTCTACAACATTACCAAAGATCGAACGGAGCTAACCAATCTCGCCAGCAAAATGCCAGAGAAGGTCAAAGAACTTTCGGCAGACTGGAAGCGCTGGGCTGAGCGCGCTGGCGTTCAACCCTGGCCCTTGCCCCGCCCTCGTCAATAAGTAGCTGTCGGAAGCAATGCAGTGATCGGTCGACCGAGCTCGAGGCGGCCGCATGGCAATCCACTTCTCAGCAATCACCGACCGCTGTAAACGAGTCACCAATCACGGCAATGGAGCTTGGCGTCAGCAGCCAAGCTAGGGCAGTACATCGGAGAGGAGCCCATTAGCACCGCGTCAGCACCCACATCAAAAAAATCCTTAATATCCGCAAGCACAGATGCCCCTCCAACCGCCAGAACCGAAAGGTCGAGCCCCTCGGATCGGGCTATGCGTTTTGCCATCTGGACAGACTGAACAGAAGCCCGATGAATGGAACGCCCCAGCACGCCGGCTTGAACGTAATCGCTGCCAAAAACGGGACGCCCGTCCGGATACAAGACCGGTCGAGTCAATCCATTCACCATTGTCACCCCATCCACTGCGGCAGAAACAGCTTGAAGAAAAGACCTCATCAACGATTCCTCTTCAAAATAGCCTACCTTCATCAAGAGAGGCACCTTTCCAATTCGAGACCGAACGGTCGTTGCAACCCCCCGACTGAACTCTGGATCCAGATAGATGGAACCTTCAGCAGTACAGACATTCGGACAGGATAGATTCGCCTCGACGATATCGGCCCCAGCCTCAACCGCCCACGCAGCACACTCGGCGAAATCATTGGCCATTTCCTCACCCCCCCATCCCGCTTCGGGCGTTCCGACCACCGAAACAATCAATAGTTGCCCGTCACGCAACGCTTCCTTGGCACGTGCAACATCTGGTCGCCAAACGTCTGGACTCATTGAGGGCATTCCAAAGCAGACGGACGACGTCACAGCACTTGTATCCTCAGGAGGCGATTCTCGATAATAGATCGGGCCATTAATCTGTCCATCGTCCGAAACAAAGACCCAATTGGGAAGTGGATAGCAGGGGCGATAGGAAGATCGAACTGTCTTGTAGGTGAGCAAGTCAAACCCAAGACTAGAATACGCTTCAATCCAACGACTGTTCAAGAGCAAGCCAGCCGCGATGCCAAGACGACTCCTCACCTGATACCCAAGCAATCGCTTGAGAGGAACCTCAGGACACGTGACGCCCCCCCCCTCAAGCGAAGGACCCGCATCATAGTTCTCTTGGTAGGTCTTAAGAATATCGTATGTCAACTGCATAGAGCCCTCTGAATACTTGTCACGATACCTAGTCCTGATTCCCCCGTCTAAGGTTCCAGGAATTGAAAATCCTCCGGGTTCATTAGTAATCGGCTCGCTCGGCCAAATATTTCCTGCGGCACACCCAGAGCTTGCTTTAGTTCAATATCTCGGTCCCATGGATTCTCGATAGCGGCCAAGCGATTCATCACCTTCCATTCAAGATTGAGTGAAAAATACCAAGGTGACACGAGCGCCGTATTGATGAGCGGGTAATCCGAACCATAAAAAAGCCTCTCGGAGAACCGCTCGTCAAGCAGCGCCTCCGAGAGGTAAGCCAACTTGTTTATCTGGGTAAGCGATGATATTTCACTATAGAGCCGCGGATACTTGGTCATCATTTTAGCCAAGCGATCAGTATCACGCTCCCCATCATGCTCCCCCGTCGAAGCGATGTGAGCAACGATCACCGTCACCCCAGCATCCAGTGCCAATTTGAGCTTCAGCGGATCAGCAAATTCATCACGGGCATGGGTAAACGACCGCTCCTGCCCCGCGTGGGAGAGAAGTGGAAGATTCAATTCAGCCATTTTTTGATAGAACGGAAGGAAGGAATAATCACTTGGATCGAAGAGCTGCACAGATGGCAACCATTTGATCAATTTTGCCCCGTTTGCGTACGCCCATGATAGGCGTTCGACAGCATCCGTACGTTTCGGATTGATACTCGCGGCCCAAAACAGCTGGGGATACCGATCTGTTTCTTGAAGAACAAATTCGTTCGGCACAAAAAACTCCGTTGCCTCCCGATCCAAGCCCCCCTCATCATTAATGACTCCATCCATCGCTAAGACGATAGCCGCATCAACATACTGGCTTGCCTCTACCCGTTCGGCGATACGCTGGATGACAATAGAATCCCCGGCCGCATTCAAAGTCGCCAAATCAGTCCCGAAGCTTTCAAGATACACACGGAACTTATAGCTCGCCCGCATAGCATCGGAAACAAAACACCCACTACCAGCCGCTCCAATTCCAGCCGTGTGGCAATGAATATCAACGATACGATCTAGGAAAACTCCTGGATCGGCTTCTCGAATTGCACCTCGAAACAGCACCAGACGGAGAAGCAATCCAGCCAGCAGGGAAAAGCAAACGAGCACAAGCCCGAGCGCTAGCCACCGACGGCGATTTAGCTGCGTCTTTTTCATTCCACTCCGCGCCCTGAAACTCCCAGATCGGCAAAACCGTATCCTATCGCTAGTAAAGAAATGCCTCAGCAAGAGCGTCTTACAATCCCTACTTTGCACCGGGATCTCACGAACGATCAAGGAGGGAAAACCCCTCAGTCAATGCCAGGAACGTAGCCGATAAAGACCAGCTACTGCGTTCTCCTTTAAGAATAGAAAAAGAGAAGCGCTCACGGGGCAATGCCAACAGAAAAAAAAGAGAGCGAGTGGTTACACTCGCTCTCAACAAATCAATGATGACTAATACCCGATTACTTGGCTTTTTTCCGGTTCTTAACCAAGCGCATGTCCTTCTCCTTAACCAACATCGCCGCCTTACCGATGCGATCACGCAAGTAAGTCAGCTTGGCTCGGCGAACGGCCCCTCGACGCTCTACGTCAATCTTGTCGATACGTGGCGAATTCACTGGGAACACTCGTTCAATCCCCTCTCCGTAGCTAATTCGTCGAACAGTAAAACGCTCGGCGCTCCCACGTCCTCGACGTGCGATAACGATTCCAGCGAAGACCTGAATTCGTTCCTTCTCGCCTTCGACAACCTTTGTGTGCACACGGACGGTATCACCGACAGAGAACTCTAAAGGTTTCTCCCGCTGGTCAGCCGCTTCGATTTTTTGCAACAATTCTTGATTCATGACAACATTCTAACATTCATGCTCGATTCAATCTCGAGCGACTTGGTCTTCACCAAGTAAGTCCGGCCGTCGCTCGGCCGTCCGCTTCCTCGCCATTTCCCGGCGCCATTTCGCAATTTCCCCATGATTGCCGGAAAGTAAGACTTCCGGCACTTTCATCCCTCTAAATTCAGCTGGCCGCGTATAGTGAGGATACTCTAACAGACCATCCTCTCCGTAAGATTCTTCCGACGCACTGTTTTCATCACCCAGCACTCCAGGAATCAATCTTGTCACGGAATCGATCAGCACCATCGCTGGCAAGGCTCCATTTGTCAAAACGTAGTCACCAATCGAAACAACGTCATCAACAAGTGCCTCACAAATCCGCTCATCGAATCCTTCATAGCTACCGCAGAGCAGCACCAAATGTTCGAATCTAGCGAATGTTCTCGCCATCGATTGATTGTATTGTCGCCCCACAGGAGCGAGCATAACAACCCGCGATCGGTCCGTTTTCACTGACTCAACCGCTTCAAAAACTGGCCCAGGCTTCAAAACCATCCCTGGTCCCCCACCAAACGGCCTATCATCCACCGTCTTGTGGGCATCACGGGCAAAATCCCGGATATCCGTAATCTTCAGATCCAATAGATCCGCATCTCGAGCTCGCTTGATGATACTTTCATCTAGCGGACCGTCGAACATCGACGGAAAAAGTGTTAACACATCCACTCTCATGGTGCCTGGCCAAGATTAAAGCCTCACCACAGAACGGAACCAGCTAAAATCCCTCTACGAACTATTCGTCTGAGGTCTCTTCGCTTGAAGCATCTTCAACAACCTCGAGGGCGCTTCGCGTTCCTTGCTTCGCACTTCCTACCTGAAGTAGGGCTCGAATCGCATTGATCGTGTTCCCTTGCTTCCCAATAACCTTGCCCATATCCGACGGATGGAGGCGTAATTGGAAAACCGTTAAACCGTCCCGATCAGATGGCTCAATTTGTACGGCGTCAGGGTGTTCAACCAGCCCTTTAACCACATATTCAAGAAAATCCTGCATCCAATCGATAAATCAAAAAAGAATCAAAAAGGGCGGTCGCTGTCTATTCAGCTGCTGCTTCGGTCGCCGCTGGGGCACTCGCTGCAGCCGCTGCGGCTTCCCGCTTTTTGGCGCGAAGGAAACTCTTGATCGTATCCGAAGGAATCGCTCCCTGGCCAATCCAGTGCTCTACTCGTTCCAAGTCAATGGACACTTTGTCAGAGGTGCGAGCTGGATGATACGTCCCGATCTCTTCGATAAACTTGCCATCACGAGGGCTTCGGCTATCGGCAACCACAACCCGGTACACGGGGTGATTTCGAGCCCCTACTCGTTTGAGACGAATCTTTACTGACATAACAAATGATTTTCGACCTATTCCAGCAAGGGCCCTACCGGGCAATACTTTTCGCTGCGAAAAAGGAACGCAGAAGGTAGACACGCGACATCGCCATGGCAAGCCCTCTTTTTGGGATTTTTTCAAGCCATTGAGAATTGGCCAGAGAGCTTTCATTCGGCGCAAGCCGCCCAAAGCCCGCAAGCTCCTTTCCGACATCAGGGTCTCAGGAACTGAAGGAATCGGCAACCGCATTGTCTCACTCCGATCAAAGAGCACCCGACGAGGGGACAAGATTTAGGGTTGACTCACCTAATAATTCAATACATAAGTAAACAACATAAGTTACTCATGTTTAGCGTTTCACCAACGACACTTGACGAGATTGTCAGTCAATGACAGTTTCCCGGTCTTAGGAGAAGTCGCCCCTACTCGTGAATTCGTCCACCCATTTAAGTAACACTGACCGCCCCCTTTCCACGGAAGAGGGTCTCAATGCGGCAGCCGAACGTCTTGACGGCCTCAGGCCCCAAGAGCGAGTCGCCTGGGCCGTTGACCAATTCGGAGATCGCTTGATTCTCTCGTCAAGCTTCGGCGCCCAAGCTGCCGTCTGCCTCCATATGGTGACTACGCTGAAGCCGGATGTGCCCATTGTCCTCGTAGATACTGGATATCTTTTTCCTGAAACCTACCAGTTCATCGACGAACTCACCGATCGACTCAACTTGAATTTGCAGGTCTACCGGTCAGCCATGAGCCCTGCATGGCAAGAGTCTCGCTTTGGCAAGCTTTGGGAAAAGGGCGTGGATGGCCTGAAGCAATACAATCAGATGAACAAGGTGGAGCCGATGAAGCGTGCCCTCGCCGAACTCGAAGCCCAAGGCTGGATCGCCGGTATTCGACGATCACAGACTTCAACTCGATCAAAGACGCCGATCCTCGTCCGAGATGGCGAGTGTGTTAAGATCCATCCGATCGTTGACTGGACGGATCGGGACATCTTCGAGTATCTGAAACATCACGACCTTCCCTATCATCCCCTTTGGCATCAGAATTACGTTTCTATTGGGGACACCCATACGACCCATAAACTAGAGGCTGGGATGAATGAGGAAGAAGCCCGCTTCTTCGGTCTCAAACGCGAATGCGGCCTCCACGAAGGCGTCAATACAGATTTTAGCATCTAGATGACGGAGACTGCTTCGAATCTTCACCCGACATTCCAACGAATGTTGTCGCGCGACCGGAAGGAAGCGTTGATTAAGCAAACGGGCCTTGTTATCTGGCTCTACGGACTCTCAGGTTCAGGCAAATCAACGATAGCCATCGGGCTCGAGAAAAAGCTCCACCAGGACGGCATCCTCACTCAATTGCTTGACGGGGATAACATACGAACGGGCCTTAATAAAAACCTAGGCTTCTCCGACGAAGATCGAGTCGAAAACATTAGACGAATCGCCGAAGTTGCCAAGCTCCATGCTGAAATCGGTGTCGCGACAATCGCGTCATTCATTACCCCCAAGCGCAGCCTCCGATCAAACGCACGAGAGATTATCGGAAACGCCGATTTCTTAGAAATCTACGTTCACTGCAACTTTGATACTTGTGAAGCCCGAGATGTCAAAGGGCTCTATGCCAAGGCGAAAGCCGGCAATCTCCCCCAATTTACCGGGCGAGACTCGAGTTTCGAACCGCCCGACAATTCTTCGCCTGCAGACTTAGTGATTGAGACAGATCAAGAGTCACCCGAAGAATCAATAGAAAAACTTTATCAAACCGTGTCCAAACGCGTTCAGCTGAACTCGTAGCAAAATGCACAGCTATACACTATCCCATCTCAAGGCTCTAGAGTCAGAAGCCGTCTATATCATTCGCGAGGTCGCCGCCCAATTCACTAAACCCGTGCTGCTGTTTTCAGGCGGCAAGGATTCTATCACGCTGCTGCGCCTGGCACAGAAGGCCTTTTCTCCTGCAAGACTTCCATTCCCCTTGCTGCACGTCGATACAGGGCACAATTTTCCCGAGACGATAGACTACCGGGATCGCATCGTCGAAGAAACGGGATCGCGACTCATCGTTCGCACGGTTCAAGATTCGATCGACAAAGGGCGAGTAGCCGAGGAGAAAGGAGCAAATGCTTCAAGGAACTCATTGCAAACCGTTACCCTTCTCGACGCGCTCGAAGAATTTCAATTCACAGCTGCCCTCGGAGGTGCACGCCGAGACGAAGAAAAGGCCAGAGCGAAAGAACGTTTTTTCTCACACCGAAACGAATTCGGGCAATGGGACCCTAAAAACCAACGCCCTGAACTTTGGAACATCTTCAACGGCAAAATGGGCATGGGAGAACAATTCAGGGTCTTCCCGCTCAGCAACTGGACGGAAATGGATGTCTGGCAGTATATCAAGCTCGAAAAACTTGAGCTCCCTAGTATCTATTTCACCCACACTCGAGATGTCGTCGAACGCAATGGCGTTCTTCTAGCCAATTCGGATTTTCTCCAGATCTCCGACTCCGAAACTGTCAAGAGCGCAACCGTGAGGTTTCGAACCGTCGGCGACATGACCTGTACTGGCGCAGTTGAGTCGACGGCTAATTGCGTTGACGACATCATTGATGAAGTCGCCTCAGCCCGCGTTACAGAAAGAGGCGGTCGCGCCGACGACAAGCGGTCTGAAACCGCCATGGAAGACAGGAAAAAAGACGGGTACTTCTAGATTAAATCTCTTTCCGAATGAGCGAAACAAAAGGATATTTAGATATGGATCTGCTACGGTTTACTACCGCCGGCAGTGTCGATGATGGCAAGAGCACTCTAATCGGGAGACTTCTCTACGATAGCAAGTCCATCTTCGAAGATCAGCTCGAAGCCGTCGAAGAATCGAGCAAACAGAGGGGTGATGAGATCGTCAATTTGGCACTCCTAACAGACGGACTCCGAGCGGAACGCGAGCAGGGAATCACGATTGATGTCGCCTACCGCTATTTCGCCACGCCGCGACGAAAGTTTATTATCGCAGACACTCCGGGGCACATCCAATACACCAGAAATATGGTGACGGGAGCATCCACGGCGAATCTGGCGATCATCCTTATTGACGCTCGCAAGGGGGTCGTCGAACAAACGTGCCGGCATTCCTTCATCGCCTCCCTGCTCCAGATCCAACACATCGTGGTCGCCGTCAACAAGATGGATCTCGTCGACTATAAGGAAGAAGTCTTTTCGAAAATCGTGAAGGAATTCAAAGAGTTCTCATCCCGCCTGAATGTCCCACATATTGATTTCATCCCCATCAGTGCGCTCAACGGGGACAACATCGTCGACAAGTCTGAGGCGATGCCATGGTATGATGGGAGCACCTTACTTTACACCCTCGAGACAGTCTACATAGGCAACGAATTCAATCACGTGGATGCTCGCTTCCCTGTGCAGTGGGTGATCAGACCCCAAAGCCAAGAGCACCATGATTTTCGAGGATTCGCAGGCCGTGTTGCTAGCGGAGTCTTCAAAGTCGGCGATGCCATCACCGTGCTCCCCTCAGGATTCGAGTCGAGAATTAGTGGCATTCATACCCTGGATGCGGAACTGGAAGAGGCATTCGCACCGATGTCCGTCACCTTGAAGCTCGAGGATGAAATCGATATCAGCCGGGGTGACATGATCGTTAAAAAGAACAATCCCCCAACGGTCACTCAGGATATCGAAGCGATGGTCTGTTGGTTCTCAGATTCAACAAAACTTCAAGTCGGGCGAAAGTACATGCTCCGATCAACGACCAAGGAAGTCAAATGCCTGATCAAAGAGGTCAAGTACAAGGTAAACGTCAATACGCTTCACAAGATCGAGGATGATCTCGAAGTAAGCCTCAACGATATCGCGCGAATCTCAATCCGCACCTCTTCGCCGCTCTTTACGGATTCCTACACCCGAAACCGAACAACGGGCAGCCTAATCTTAGTTGACGAACAGACGAATGCGACCGTCGCAGCAGGAATGATTGTGTAACCCCCAAAGGAACAAAGGACGCTAGAGCCACCTTCCTTTGCTCCTGAAGACGAGACAGCTAGACCAGTACATGGCACCCAAAATCAAGGTTTGTGGAATCACAAATAAGCCAGACGCCCTCGCGGCGGTCGAGGCGGGTGTTGATGCTCTCGGCTTTATGTTCTACGCCCCGAGCAAGCGATTCGTGGCGCCAGAAACGGTGTGTGAGATCGTCAAAGAATTACCGCCATTCGTCTCCCTCGTCGGAGTCTTTGTGAACGAGTCAGCGGATCGCATCAAATCAATCAAAGATTCCTGCAATCTAGACGTTGTTCAACTTCACGGAGACGAAACGCCAAAGGATTGCCAATCCATCCCCGGTCAAGCCATCAAGGCCTTTCGGCTCCAATCACCTCAAACACTCAAAACCCTTGAGCAATACCCCACGAGCGCTTGGCTGCTAGACAGCTACTCTCCCGCAGCACGGGGAGGAACGGGTGACGCTTTCAACTGGGATTGGGTCAGAGACGCTGGCCCATTTACTCGCCCCATTATTATCGCAGGAGGCTTGACGCCTGAAAATGCAGCCGCATGTGTACGCGCTACCACTCCGTACGGTCTCGATGTTTCTTCCGGAGTCGAATCCAGCCCCGGGAAAAAGTGCGCTACAAAGATGAGAGCATTCGTCGCGGCCGCGAAAACTACCACCTCTAATGACTACTCGAATGCTGAACACCCCAACCAAATGAAGGGGAGCAACTAGGTATGTCCGGCATCGGATTCCAAGCCTTCATTGTTCTGGTGCTCATTCTGGCCAACGGCGTTTTTGCCATGGCTGAAATGGCCGTGGTTTCATCCCGCAAAACGCGGCTTAAACAACTCGCTCAGAGTGGTAGCAAACGGGCAAAGCTCGTCCTGCAACTCGTCGAATCTCCGAATCACTTCCTCTCTACGGTCCAGTTCGGAATCACCATGATCGGAATTCTCGCTGGTGCATTCGGCGGAGCGACAATTTCAGAGAAGCTAGCTGTTAGCCTGACAAAAATCGCGATCATCGCCCCCTACAGCGAGCAAATCGCCTTTGGCTTCGTGGTCGCCGTGATCACCTTCACCTCACTCATTCTTGGTGAAATCGTCCCCAAACGCCTCGCTCTCCATGCCCCCGAGAAAACATCCATGGCCATTGCTGGCCCCATCAACAAACTGGGACAACTCGTCTCGCCATTCGTGAGAGTTGTTAGCTGGGCAACAGATTCCCTCCTCGACCTTATCGGGGTCCAACGGTCGGTCGCTCCCACCATCACTCGAGAAGAAGTGCAAGTCATGGTGGAACAAGGCTCGCATGCAGGGGTATTTCACAAGGCCGAGATCGGGATGGTAGAAGGGGTCATGCGCCTCGATGAAGAGCGAGTTGGAGATCTTATGACTCCGCGCCCAAAAATCGTCTGGCTCGATGCCAATGATACCGACAATACCAATTGGCGGAAAATCGTTACCAGCAACCATTCTTACTTCCCCCTCTACGAGGACAATCGGGACAACGTAATCGGCATGGTCTCGGTCAAGGCAATGTGGGCCAACAGTGCCGTCGGCGTTGAAACGAATTTGAAGGACCTGGCCGTGGAATCCCTGATTGTCCCCGAAACAATGATTGCTGTCAAATTGCTCGAGGCGTTCAAGCAGACACGCAAACACATCGCCCTAGTGACCGACGAATTCGGAAGCGTCAGCGGCCTTGTGTCTCTCATTGATGTGCTCGAGGCGATCGTCGGCGATATCCCCTCCGAGGAAGAGAAGCATAGAGAACCGTACGTCAAACGAGATGACGGTTCTTATTTGATCGATGCCATGATGGAAGTCGATGACTTCAAAGCTCTCCTTAACCTTAAGAATCTGCCCAACGAATCCGTTGACGACTACCACAGCGTCGGCGGCTTCGCACTATCGATGCTTGGAAAAATTCCGAAAGAGGCTGATTCCTTCGACTTCGAGGGCTATCGATTCGAGATCGTTGATATGGATCGGCATCGTGTCGATAAAATCCTGGCCACACCAACGCCATCCAAACGAAATCAAGCCACCCAGAAAGCCTCATCGGAGTAATCCCCCTTTCCAATTCGATTCCTCCTTTTCAAGCCTCAAACTGTGCCTTAGGTTCCTACCGCGATTAGATCAAATATGCCGAGCGTTTATATCAAGACCTACGGCTGCCAGATGAACGAACGGGACTCAGAAGCCGTTGCGGCACAACTGGTAGCCAAGGGCTATCAACTAGCAAAATCCGAGCAACAGGCGGACGTCATATTGCTGAACACATGCAGTGTCCGCGATCAGGCGGAGCAAAAGGCGTTCGGGAAGATGAATCACCTCGCGGTTGAAGTGCGCCGGAGCCGCCCAAATACCGTACTTGGATTCATGGGCTGTATGGCCCAGAGCCGCGGACAAGACCTAATCGACAAACTACCCGACGTTGATCTCGTCCTTGGCACCCAAAAATTTCACCGAGCCGGCGACTACCTTGAACAGATTCTCTCCGGAGAGCGAAAGCAAATCTGCGATATCGAAGAAGAAAAAGGTAGCGAATCCACCATTCGCGATCACATAAGCATCGGAAAAACGGCCAACCAATCGGTCACCTCATTTGTCAGCATCATGCAGGGCTGTAATCAGCATTGCACCTTCTGTATCGTCCCCTCAACTCGCGGCCGGGAACGAAGCCGACCGATCGAAGAGATCGTCTTAGAATGCGAAAAGCTTGTCGCCGCCGGCATCAAAGAAATCACGCTCCTAGGACAGATCGTCACTAGCTACGGAAAACGAGAGATTGGGATGCGAGATGGAAAATCTGCCTTTGTCCAACTCCTCGAAGCCGTTCATGAAGTCAAAGGGCTCGATCGCATCCGGTTTACATCACCCCACCCTAAAGGGTATGGAGATGATCTGATTGAGGCCTACGGGTATTTGCCCAAACTGTGCGCGAGCGCCCACATCCCTGTCCAAAGCGGGAGTAATCGTCTCTTGAAACTCATGCATCGGGGCTACACAAGAGAACGCTTTCTGGAAATCATCGAAAAGCTCCGACGAGTCAATCCTAACATCGGGCTAACGACAGACATTATCGTGGCCTTCCCTGGAGAAACCGACGAAGATTTTGAAGACACGATGAACCTCGTCCGAGAAGTTCAATTTGACAACGCATTCGTCTTCAAATACTCACCGAGGCAAGACACCCCGGCGGCGGCTATGGAGGAGCAAATCCCCCAAGAACTCAACGAAGCCCGCCACGCCAAACTGCTGGGTGCCGTCACCGAGATCGGCGCCGAACGTTACGAGCAATTCATGGGGAAAACAGTAAGAATCCTTGTCGAAGGACCTAGTCGTCGAAATCCTCAGCGCCTCCAAGGACGAACCACTTGCAATAAGATCGTCGTCTTCGAAGGAAACGAACGTCACATCGGCCAACTCATCGACCTAAAGATCTACCGAGTTGGATCTTTCACGCTCTATGGAGATGCGGCCATCGTCAATTTAGATCAGGAATAGAATATGCCGTCGTTATCGCTTGCCTCACTCTCGATTGTTCTTGGTTTGGCTTATCTCATCCCTCAGGTCTACGGATTGGTCAAGCCAGGCGAATTCGGGGAAAAACTAAAAGCCTTCCCACGGTCAAACGCTTGGGGCTATGTGTTGGTAGGAATCGCCACACTTTGGTTTCTCAACACCGTACAGCAAGAAGACATCGCTGATTTCGCTGCCTACAAGAAATTCATGCTCTTCGGATTCGGAGCTCTCGGTGTCGCCACCTGTCTCTACGTGAAAGATTTCCTCGCCGTGCGAGGTTACGCCGTTCTCCTGTTGCTCATGGCAAAACTAATGGTCGATACAGCACGATGGGTCGATACCGAATGGCGTCTCGTGATCGTTGTCTGGGCTTATCTCTGGGTTCTTGGCGGTATGTGGTTCACCGTTTCTCCCTGGAGAGCTCGCGATATCATTCTCTGGAAGACAGCAAACGAATCACGAATTCGACTGATTTGCGCGATTCGTGGAGCCTTTGGATTGCTCGTCATTGGGCTAGGCGTCCTCAAGTTCTAGTACCAACTAGATTCCCATAGGCCAACCATCTGCCCCCTGAAGCCTCATGTCCAGTGGTCGCATACTCGTTATTCGCGGTGGAGCGATCGGTGACTTCATTCTGACTCTTCCTGTTTTTCAGGCACTCAAGGACACCTTTCCCTCAGCCCGCGTTGAAATTCTCGGCTATCCAAGCATTGCCAAACTGGCTGAACTCTCTGGCTTAGTCCAACAGACAAAGGCAATAGAAGCTCAAGCGGTGGCAGGATTCTTTGCCAGAAAGGGCTCCTTAGACGAGTCATGGTCAGAATATTTCAATCAATTCGAAATCATTCTCTCCTTCCTTTACGATCCCGATCGGATATTCCAGGACAACGTCGGTCGCTGCACAAAAGCGCAATTCATCCAAGGGCCTCACCGCCCCAACGAAGATCAATCAACGCACGCGACTGAAGTCTTTCTCGAACCGCTACAAAGTCTCGCCATATTCGAAGCCAACGACGTCCCAAGAATCTCTCTCCCCACACCGACTACCGATCGGCTTCCGCCGACTTCGCGACTCGCTTTGCATCCTGGAAGCGGCAGCCAAAGTAAGAATTGGCCCTCCGAAAACTGGGTAGAACTGGTCACTCGACTGCAAAAAGAAACCCAGTGGAACTTGCTCATTGTCGGCGGCGAAGCGGAGCGAGAGCTACTACAAGAGCTCGACAATCGCTTCGGTTCAGACCGCATCAAGGTCAGATTTGCTACCCCACTCGACGAGCTGGCAAGCTTATTGGCGGATTGCGAAGGCTTCATTGGGCATGACTCTGGCATATCCCATTTGGCCGCTGCTGTTGGTCTTCCCGAACTAATCCTTTGGGGACCAAGCAATGAATCCATCTGGCGCCCTAAGGGAGAGAAAGTCGTAGTAATCAAGCATGAAGACGGACTATCAAAACTGCCGGTTGAGCATGTCTTTGCCCGAATTCCAGCCCCAAAAAGACTCGCGTAAACACGAGCTCACGCGGAAACATCGTCCCACCCGAACTCTTCTCGAATCCGCTCCGGGCTCCATCCTCGAGCCCGATAGTCCCGTAGCGCCATCGAATCCGACCTTTTTGATAGTCGCTCCCCTGCATCGTTAAGCATCAGCGGACAGTGAAAAAAATCAGGGATCCCCCACCCCAGCGCCTCGAAAATCAAGATTTGTCGACAGGTCGACAAAAGCAGATCCTCGCCACGAACCACCTCGGTCACCCCCATTTCATGATCGTCAACGACGACCGCAAGTTGGTAAGCGGGCACCCCATCTTGGCGCCAGACAACAAAATCTCCAAAATCGACCCCCGCGGTAAACGACACATCTCCTCGGGCGCCATCTCGAAACCGAACACAACCCCCACTTTCTACCCTAAAACGCCAGCAGGGAACTCGGTCGCTGCTCTGTGGCGTTTCAATCCCTACGTTGGCACGACACTTTCCAGAATACAACGGCCCTTCATCGCCAGCGTGTGGTGCCAATGAAGCATTTCTCACATCCTTCCGCGAACAGTAACATCGATAAACGCGTCCTAGATCGATCAAGCGGTGGAGTGCGGCACGATAGAAATCCATTCGTTGACTCTGGTAAAAAGGACCATCGCTCGGCTTCCGCTCCGATCCTTCTCGCCAATCGATCCCAAACCAATTCAGATCCTCAACTGCGGCATTGATATACTCGGGCTTAGAACGCCCAGGATCCAGATCATCCATTCTAAGAATCAAATCACCACGCCGCCTACGGGCACGAAGCATCGCAGTCCAAAACGTTCTCGCGTGGCCAAGATGGAGATACCCTGAAGGCGTCGGAGCGATGCGACCACGATAACCTCCGTCAACAGTCGGGTCGTTCACTCCAATACCGCTTGATGACATAAGCCTGTTCGCTAAAAGGGCGCGTCAGGATTCTGGTCTAACCAATCCCGCAAACTTGGAATCTGAAAACTCAAACGGGACTGAAGTCGATCACAATTCATCGATGTATCTGGTGCCCGTTTCCCGCCCATAAACCCTTTCAAACTCGAAGGCTCCAATCGCGCCTCTAGATCGGAATCACCCCAGCGACGAACCAACAAACGCCCAATCTCGTATCGCGACATCTTTTCGGCGCCGCCCAAGTGAAACACACCTGACCACTGATTCAAAAACACCTCCCAAAGCACCTTGGATGTGACGACGGCAGGAAGGGGTTGTCGGAACTCGTCATCAAACAGGCGAACCACGTTCCCTTTGGAAAGTGATCGATAAAGCACTTCATTGAAGCCTCGATCACCCGAAGGCGATTTCCCCCCGTTCAAAGACAATCGCACAACAGAATGCTTCGGATTAGCAAGAACGATCTCTTCGGCTGCTTGTTTGGTCTGCCCATAGACGTTGATGGGAGCACGACGATCGTTTTCAGAGTAGTCGCCTTTCAGACCATCAAACACAATATCCGTCGAAAGAAAAACTAAGGGAAGCTCTGCCCCGAGTCTCGCGATTGATTTCGTAGCAGAAACGTTTACGGCCGTCGCCAACTGTTGATCCGACTCACAGGTTCCCGTGTTCGCAATGGCGGCACAATGGATAATTCCATCAGGAGCGTGATCTAAAAATAGCGCCTCTAGCCTCGCACGATCCCTCAGATCGACATCGTTTCTTGTCAAGGGAATCGCTTCGATGGTCGACGTGAATTGCATGGCCTGCTCGACCACGTAATTACCAATTAACCCTGCAGCCCCCGTCACCCAGACCCGTTTCTTCATTCTGGTATCCTCACCGGCACAATGTGGTCAATCAATAAACCGGCGCTCCAGTCCATTGTAAGCATCGATACGTCGATCACGGAAGAATGGCCATGCCTGACGTGTTTCGGTGATTTGCTTCAGGTCGACAGGCACCGATAGAATCTCCTCATGAGAATCAGAGGCTTCTTGAACGACTTTCCCCGACGGGGCAGCAACAAAACTACGGCCCCAAAATTCAATAACTTCACCATTCGAACTACGTTCGACTCCAACCCGATTCACAGAGACAAGGTAGCAGCCGTTAGCGATGGCATGAGATCGTTGAATGGTTTGCCAAGCATCCACCTGCTCCTCGCCCAGAGTTTCCTTCTCGCTGGGCAACCACCCAATCGCAGTCGGATAAAACAGGATCTCAGCTCCTTTCAGTGCGGTCAGTCGGGCAGCCTCAGGAAACCACTGATCCCAACAGACTAAGACTCCGATCTTAGCATATTTCGTCTCCCAAGCGACAAAGCCCTGATCTCCTGGCGTAAAATAGTATTTCTCGTAAAACCCAGGGTCGTCAGGAATATGCATCTTACGATAGGCGCCCAACAGGGCCCCATCAGCATCAATCACCACCGCTGTATTGTGATAGAGCCCTGGAGCCCGTTGTTCAAAGAGAGATCCGACGATAACAATCTCTAGTTCGCGGGCTAGGGATTGCAACAGATCCGTGGTCGGACCAGGAATCGATTCAGCAAGTCGAAAACAAGTCGCATCTTCTTGCTGACAAAAGTAAGTCGACCGGAACAGCTCTTGAGTACAGATGATTTTTGCTCCACGACTCGCCGCCTCCCGAATCCCAGTTATCGTCTTCCCAGAATTCGCTTCGAGATCTTCGCCGCAACGAACTTGAACCAGTCCAATGCTTAGTTCATTTGCCCCCATCGCTCCGTCTTCTGAATTCGGGTGTCTGCCCTCTATTTAGTGATCGCAATAGTCCCGCCGCGGGACGCGTCTGTTTCAGAAAAATCACCCTGCCCGAACAACTCTCGGATATACTTCCCTAAGGTCTCGTTCGTCGGCCCATAGCCCTCGTGATAAATATAATGCTCCAAATCATAGAGGAGCTGGTCGGCCTTTTCATAACGATCCTCAATCTTCCTCGAAAGTGCTTTATGGAGAATATCATTCAAACGGGAATCGATTTCTGAGTTTAAGGTTCGAAAATCAGGGATCGGCATTTCGAGAACTCGCTTTATCGACTCATCGGTCGTCACTCCCTTAAACACGTTTTGCCCCACAAGTAGATGGGAAAGAACAACTCCAACCGAGAAAATATCTGAACGCTCATCGGTCACCTGAAAATTCGCCTGCTCCGGACTCATGTAGTCAGCTTTACCAGCCACCACTTCGCCTTCTTGATCAGTCAAGAATCCCTTGGCTTTAGCGATTCCAAAGTCCGTCAGCTTCACATCGCCTTCAAACGCAACCATGACATTCTTGAAGCTAACATCACGATGAACGATACCAAGACGCCTCCCATCACGATCACACTTGGCGTGAGCGTAGGCGAGCCCACGTACGATACGACTCGTGATAAAGACAGCCAACTTGGGAGATAGGACCTTACGCTTCGAGTTCAACTGAGAAGCAAATTGCTCCAAGTTCACCCCGTTAATCAGCTCCATGGCAATGAAGTAAGTCCCTCGCGATTCGCCCAAATGGTAGGTCTGCACGATATTGGTGTGAATCAGATCCGCAACGAGCTTCGCCTCTCCAATGAAGTTCTGCAGGAACAGTTTTTGGCTAGCGAATTTTTCACGAATAACCTTGAGCGCCACACGCTTGACGAAGCCCTCAGATCCAAGCTGCTCGGCCTCATATACCATTCCCATGCCACCTTCGGTAATCTTCCGTACGACGACGTAATTAAACGCAGAATCTATATTAAACAATCCAGGCACAATTTGAGATGGTGAAAGAAAAGCGGTTCAAGTCAAGCCCTCCGTCTAACCTTTCGAAGGGTGAAGCCCATAGAAAACCAACAAAAAAGCCACATTTTTGCTTGCTTGCGAAAATTTATTCGTGATTAATTCGCAAATTCGGAAGCAGTACGGACCGGATTTACAGGATCCTGAATCTAGAGAAAGTTATGGCAGCAAAAACAACGAAACCACTTACGAAGTCTCAGATCGCCACTGAAATCGCTGAAGCAACGGGCATCACGAAGAAGACGGCGGTTGAAGTCCTCGACTACCTAGCCCAGCTAGCCTACAAGCAAGCGAAGAACTCGTTCACCGTTCCTGGCATCGGAAAACTCGTCCTCGTCGCTCGCAAAGCGCGAACTGGCCGTAACCCACAAACCGGTGAAACGATCAAGATCGCCGCCAAGAAAGTTGTCAAATTCCGCGTGGCTAAAGCTTGTAAGGATGCCATCTTGCCACCAAAAAAGTAATCACTTAGCCATTTGAGCTAGCAAAGGCACTCTGTTTTCAGAGTGCTTTTTTTGTCGAGAACCCAACCTGCGCAACAAGATATGAAGATCGCCATCGTAGGGTGCGGCGCCCTAGGGAGTTACTACGGAGGCAAACTCCACCAGGCAAATCACCAAGTCCACTTCATTCTTCGAAGCGACTTCGACTACGTCAAGCGACACGGGATAACGATCACCAGTCCCCAGGGCGATTTTAAGTTTCGCCCACGCATCGCCTTGGATCCAACGACGATCGGGCCCTGTGATCTCGTTATCATCAGCCTAAAGACCACGGCAAACAGCAAAATCGAAGCACTTGTCAAACCACTCACCACAGACAAGACGATGGTCATCAGCCTCCAAAATGGTCTCGGCAATACCGAACTCCTCTCCTCATTTCTACCGATCGAACAAGTAATAGGAGGGCTCTGTTTTATTTGCGTCAATCGTAGCGCGCCAGGAATGATTCGCCATCTCGATCACGGACAGATCACCATTGGAGAAGCCCGGGGCTGGCCAGAACCCCGCACCCATGAACTAGCGAGCAGTTTTCAAAACGCAGGGATCCCCTGTAAGGTCACCGACACACTAAGAAAAGCCCAGTGGGAAAAGCTCGTTTGGAATATCCCTTTCAATGGACTCGGTGTCACTGGCCGTTTCGGCTTTGATTTTTTTCACTCTCGGGAGAATGTCCTACCGAAACAACACTCAGCTCCATTGTCTACCGAAGCGCTACTCACAGATCATCGTTGGTTAGAAACAGTCTCGAAACTCATGCATGAAATCATCGAGGTCGCCAACGAGCTAGGGCACCCCATTAAACACGCTCTCGCGGATCGCATGATTCTAAATACGCGTTCAATGAAAGACTATCACCCTTCAACTGTGATCGATTTTGAACTTGGACGTCCTCTCGAATTCGAAAGCATGTTCGCGATCCCGCTCGCAGAGGCGGCGACAACCAACATTTCAACTCCTATATTCAAACGCGTCTGTCAGATTCTACAACATTTAGACGATCGCAGGCCGCCCCAGCACAATTAAATCTATGGACGACCAAAAACCCAATTCCCAAGCGCCCGTTAGAACTCGGTTTGCTCCAAGCCCAACCGGCTACCTGCATATCGGTGGCGCACGAACAGCTCTTTTCAATTGGCTCTACGCCCGACATTCTAACGGGCAATTCGTCCTTCGTATTGAAGACACGGACGAAGCCCGAAACACGCAAGCGTCTGTCGATATTATTTTAGAAGGACTTCGGTGGTTAGGACTCGACTGGGACGAAGGGCCATCCAGTGGAGATAGAAGCGACCCTTGCCTCGGAAGTAAAGGGCCGTATTATCAGTCACAACGCTCTGAGATTTATCAATCTTACGTCGAACGACTCCTAGAGAAAGACCTCGCCTACAAGAAAGAGGGCGCCATTCGTTTTCGAATGCCACGCACTCCAATCACGATTCCTGATCTAATCGTCGGTGATGTCATCCGCAAACTCACTGATCGCGAAGAACAGGAGCCTGACTTCGTCATTGTTCGTGCCGACGGCAAGCCAGTATTTCACCTCGTCAACGTCATCGACGATCTCGAAATGGGCATCACACATGTCATTCGAGGAGAAGACCATCTTAGCAATACCTCCAAACACCTTGCACTCTTTCAGGCTCTGGAGAAAACACCACCGCACTATGCTCATATCCCGCTCATTCTAAACACCAATGGCTCAAAAATGAGCAAACGAGATGCGGGCGCTTCGATCGGAACGTATATCGAAGAACGCTACCTACCCGAGGCGGTCGTCAACTACCTTTGCCTCCTCGGCTGGTCCCCTAAGGATGACACCGAGTTGATGGCTCTCAATCAAGTCGTCAAGCTCTTCGATCTCCCGCAAATCCTGAGACACAATGCGAAGTTTGATATGGAAAAACTTCAATGGATGAACGGCGAGTATCTTGGTAACCTTGAGCCTAGTCGCTATCAATCGCTCGCAACACAAACGTTTCAATCCGCAGGCTTCTCTACCGACAATTACTCCGAGAGCTACGTTCGTGAGGCCATTGCGACCACTCAAGGAAAGACCCGCGTCCTTGCTGATATCACAGACTACGCAGGATTCTACTTCAAGAAAGACGACGCCATTGAATACGAACCAGATGCAGCAGCAAAATTTCTCGTTTCGGAAAATCTAGAAAGCACGGTAAGGTTGCGGAACGCCTTCGCCTCCCTAGCCACGTTCGACGCCGACACCGTTCAAAGCACGTTCAAACAAACAGCCACGGACCTCGGGGTCAAAGTCCGAGCCCTCGTTCACCCTGTCAGAATTGCCTGCACAGGCACGACCGCTGGCCCAAGCCTCTACCACCTCATCGCGATACTCGGGAAAGAAACAGTCCTAAAAAGAATCGATCTCGTCATCGAAACCATCAAAGGCAAGCAATGAGTCTGAAGATTTACCAGTATGCCAAGTGTTCGACCTGTCGGAAGGCACTTCAATTCCTCGAAGCCCACTCGATTGAGCACACGGCAATACCGATCAGGGAGCAGCCCCCGTCAAAAACGGAACTCAAAATGATGTTAGAGGCGTATGACGGGGAGATAAAAAAACTCTTCAACACCTCGGGCATGGACTATCGAGCGCTAGGAATCAAAGACCAATTACCCTCAATGAGCAATGCGCAGGCCATTGAACTTCTTTCCGGGAACGGCAATCTCATCAAGCGCCCCTTCGTAGTATCTAAATCCCGAATGCTGGTTGGGTTCAAGGAAGACGTCTGGAGCCAGGCCTTCGAGGTCTGATTTCGCCAGGAGAACTATCGCGAGAAAGAAAAGCGTCAGCCCGCTAAGGCAGGCTGACGCTATCTCTTGGAGTGGCTGGGAGGCTAGTTGCCACGATCCTTGAGAAACTCAAAACGAGGGATTCCTGATGGATCAATCAGGTTTATCAGAACACCCTTTTCTATATCGACTTTCGCCCAGGCTTCAACCACGTCAGCAAGTGAGCTGACTGGAATTGAATTGATAGCCGTAACCAATACCCCGGGATTCAACAAGCGCGAGCGACTTGCCAAGCTATCACGCTCGATTTCTGAGATGACAACGCCATCAGTCCGATCAAGATCAAAGAGCGCGATCATCTCGTCATCAACAGACCGAAACCGCATTCCGCTCACAGAGGGGCCGCGTCTCTGTTTCTTCTTTGAAATCTTCGGAACAACGTTTCGCGAGGGCCACTCGGCGGGCGCTACTGAAAACTCCAATCGCTGATCCATACGGACGACTGACAGTTTCACCGGCTCCCCAATCGACTTCGATCGCACCTGATTTTTGAGCTGCTGAGCCGTTGCAACTGGCACTCCCTCGACGGCCACAACCACATCGGCTGGCTGAAGCCCGGAATCTGCAGCCGGCCCCGTGGGATCGATCGATGAAACGATCACGCCTTGGCTTACAGCTGGAAGAAACCGATTAAAATCATCGTTCTCCACGAGCGTTTCAATCCCGACTCCAAGCCGAGCTCGAGTAAATTTCCCAGACTCGATAATCTGCTCAGAAATCTCCCGGGCCATGTTGATCGGAATGGCGAATCCGATACCGGTATTCATTCCACGAATCAAAGTATTAATCCCGATAACTTCTCCATAGATATTGACCAAGGGCCCCCCACTGTTTCCGGGATTAATGTCAGCATCCGTCTGAATGAAATCCTGGTCGGATTCAACCGTTCTTAAAACCCCGGAGCGCCCTTTAGCACTGACGTGACCAAAGGTCACACTGTAATCCAACTCAAACGGCGCTCCGATCGCAATCGCAAACTGTCCGACATTGACTTTGTCACTATCGCCAAGTGTTGCCTTAGGAAAGGACTGAGTCGCAACTCCCGGTTCAATCTTGATCACGGCAACGTCCGATTGCGGATCCTGTCCCTGAACACTGGCCGAAAAACTTTGTCCGTTCTGCAGTCGGACGCGAATGAGAGAAGCCCCCTCGATCACATGATAATTTGTCAGGACAAATCCATCATCACTAATAACAACGCCCGACCCTTTCCCATCAAACACGTCTTCTTCGGGGTCAACGTCTTCCTCCGGGTTTGCGTCCTCTTGTTGTTTTTTCAAGTAATCCTCGAACTGACGCTTCATCTCATCGGGAAGGCTGTCAAACCATTCGCCTTGAAGCCGGTCGGCAGCGGCCGCTTGGTCCCCTTTCCGATGCGCCACTTCAATGACAACCACCGAGGAAGAAACGGTATCCGCCACTCGAACAAAGGCAGCGTCCAATTCTCTCACAAGAGAAAAGGCATCCTTCTGCCCCTCGTGAGGTTTCTGAGCCAATGCAACGCTGACAGCCAGAAAGAGACATCCCACAAACCTGATTAACAATGATGACCGAGAAATCATGCCTTCAATTACAACATAGCCATTGGAACCTTACCACCCGCAAAACGTTCAAAACGATCCTCCAGCCCCAAAAAGACGGCAGTTTAGCGAAACCAATTTCCCCGTGGGATTGACTTATGTGAAACACAGCCATTAACCTCTCTGTAGCCCAAGGCTTCTGTTCATGCTAGAGATCATCGAAAAACTTCTCGTGCTCCAAGATCGCGACCGGCAGGTAATCCACCATCAGACTCAATTGAGTCGGATTGGACCCGAGCGGACCGCGCTTCTCGGGCAAGCCAAAGGTACTCAGGAAGCCCTTGAAGCGGCAAAACAGCAGGCAAAGTCCATCGAATCAGCCCGCAAAGAGTTGGAGTTACAGGCTGAAAGCAAGGTCGAGCAGATCAATAAATACTCTTCTCAGCAACTTCAGACCAAGAAGAACGAGGAATACCGTGCCTTAGCGAACGAGATCAAGAACTGCAAACGCGCAATCTCGGACCTAGAAGATCAACAGCTGGCGCTACTCGACGAAATTGACGCAGCCCAGGCGGCAGTGAAGACTGCGGAAGGAGAAGCAGAGGCTGCGAAGAATTTAGCCAAGGAAAATGTCGCCGAACTTGACAAACGAGAAGAGGTGCTGAAACGAGATCTCGAGAGACTCATCGCCGAGCGAACGGAGCTCAGCAAGGGCATCGACCCACCCACACTTTCCCGATACGAACGACTATTGAAATATAAGGGCGAAAACAGCATCGTCGGAGTAGATCGAGGCATTTGCGCCGGCTGTCATGTCGCGCTCCCCGTCCAGATCATGATCAGTTGCCAGGCTCAGAGGGAAGTGGTGAATTGCTCCAATTGCGGGCGAATCGTTTACTTCGGAGACGGTATGCGGCGAGAAAGCGACGACTGACATCGATTCCCCGTCCCAGGGCCCCGGACAGGAAGCCCCCCCCAAAAAAAGACTCCTTTCATGAAGGCAATGAAATCGTCAACTGAGTGCCGATCCAGTTCCTGGAACTGGATTCGGTGTTGCGCCTCACTCCTACTCCTCGCCACGCTCTCTGCGTGCAGCACCGTACCAGAAACGGGGCGCCGCCAACTCATTCTCCTCTCACAAGCGGAGGAAATGCAGATGGGCTTCAGCAGCTTTGAGCAGATGAAGAAGGATGTCCCGATTAGCAAGGACAAGAAACTCAATCAGCAATTACAACGGGTCGGCAAGCGAATTGCCGCAGTCGCCCCGCTCAAAGATGCCAAATGGGAATTCGTCTTGTTCGATAGCCCTGAGGCAAATGCATTTTGTCTCCCAGGCGGAAAAGTGGGGATTTACACCGGAATCCTCCCCATAACAAAGGATGACGGCGGCTTAGCAACGGTCATTGGTCATGAAGTGGCGCACGCCGTGGCACGGCACGGCGGCGAACGCGTATCCCAATCTTTGCTCCTTCAGGCAGGAGGCACGGCCCTGGGGGCGGCCGTTTCAGGATATGACCCTAAGGTTCAGTCAGCTGCCACTCAGATCTATGGGCTCGGCGCCCAACTCGGCTACGCTCTCCCACACTCACGACACCAAGAAAGCGAAGCGGATCACATCGGCATTCTCTATATGGCTGATGCTGGTTACAATCCCGAGCATTCCATCGCATTTTGGCAGCGCTTTGGCGCCCACAATCAACAGGCAGGCGGCGGGACGCCATGGTTCTTAAGAACGCATCCATTGGATGACACACGAGTAAAAAACCTCAGAAAGTGGCTCCCGGAAGCACAGGCACGTTACAGAAAACAAGCCCAAAGACGCTAAGTCTCGACCAGCCGAATAAGACCCAACCGGTCGAACCCCAAAAACCTCCCTAAACGCCTGTGGCAAATATCGCGCAAAATATCGTCGAAACCGTAGGAAAAACTCCTCTGGTTCGTCTCAATAGAATCACGGAGGGCATTGAAGCAACGGTGCTGGTTAAATGTGAGTTCTTCAATCCACTGGGCAGCGTTAAGGACCGCATCGGCAAAGCAATGATTGAGACCGCCGAGGAGCGAGGCATCATCAACAAAGATACTGTCATCATCGAGCCAACCAGCGGAAATACAGGGATTGCACTAGCATTTGTCGCTGCAGCTAAAGGCTACAAGCTGATTCTCACGATGCCTGATACGATGTCCATCGAGCGCCGAACATTGCTGGCAATCTTGGGAGCTGAGTTGGTCCTAACTCCAGGAGCATCCGGAATGAAAGGCGCCATTGAAAAAGCTCATTCACTCGCAAGGGAGATCAAAAACTCATGGATTCCTCAACAATTCGAGAATCCTGCAAACCCTGAAGCCCACCGGCAAACGACTGCAGAAGAAATCTGGGAAGACACCGATGGACAGGTTGATATGGTCGTTGCCGCTGTTGGCACCGGTGGCACACTGACTGGATGTATCGAGCTCATAAAACCTCGCAAACCGAGCTTTTCGGCCATTGCCGTCGAGCCGATGGATTCCCCAGTGATCAGTCAAACGCTGGCGGGCGAGCCCATTTGCCCCGGAATGAATCGAATCCAGGGGATTGGAGCCGGATTTGTCCCCAACAATTTTCATCTTTATGACGACACCGGAGAACAACAGATCTCAGAATGCATCCAGGTCACAAGTGATGCGTCGTTCGAAATGGCACGGCGCCTAGCTAAAGAAGAAGGTATTTTGGCAGGAATTAGTTCTGGAGCCAACGTTTGGGCAGCCACTCAAGTGGCGGCACGCCCAGAAAACAAGGGAAAAACAATTGTCACGATTGCTTGCTCGACGGGAGAACGCTATTTGAGCACACCGTTGGCAGCAGAAGCCCGAGCGTCCGTTTCTTAGAACCGATCAACGACAATTCAGGCCCATCACCGTCCGAGAGCCCGAGACAGCCCGCTCACGGAGCCGACGGCCCCTCGCTTAGAGAGAACTCCTTCGGCACTATTTCTGCCCCTCATTGGGCATGTTTCCTGCTAAAATCTAGACAACAGCCCGAAAAGTCCGAAAAATAATGTTTGCTTTCGCTCCGGAATCTGGATAACTAGCGTTTTAGTCAGTGCAGCAAAATTTGGGCCTGACTAGAATCAAAGGTTTTCTGAACAGCAGACATTCGTTTAATTCGTACCTTGAAGCCTGCTGCTTCCTAACTTCGGAGTTTTACACAGAGCTACTACTATCACCTTGTTTATATGAGTGACAACAAGAAGCCCGATAAGGGCGAAGGTTACCTAGAAATATCAGAAAAAGGTTTCGGTTTTCTCCGATCCGCAGAAGGGCACTTTGCCCCGAAGCCATCGGACATCTTCGTTACTCCGGATACAATCAAGCGGAGCTTTCTCCGCGAGGGCAGTTTTATCAAGTGCCGCACTCAGCCACCCCACCGTGGCAATAGCCCGCAATTGAAAGAAGTCTACGAGATCAACGGAATGAAGTTCGCCGACTACACCAAGGCGATGCGTTTCGAAAACCTCACGACGATCAATCCGATCGAAAAGTTTACGCTGGAAACCACCCCCGATGTTCTCGAGACACGCCTCATTGATCTTGTCACGCCCATCGGAAAAGGAACCCGAGGCTTAATCGTTGCTCCTCCGCGAACAGGTAAGACCACTGTCCTCCAACAGCTCTGTAATGCGGTCACCACAAACCACCCCGAAGTGGAAGTGATAGTGCTTCTTATTGATGAACGCCCGGAAGAAGTCACCGACTTCCAAAGATCCGTGAAAGCCGAAGTCATCGCATCTTCCAACGACCAAGAGCTGGAAACACACGTGCGACTTTCGCGATTCGTCATCGAACGCTGTCGCCGTCGAGTCGAGGCAGGAAAAGATGTCTTCGTGCTCCTCGATTCGATCACCCGTGTCGCAAGATCCTACAATAGCGTCCACGGAGGCAGCGGGCGAACCATGACAGGAGGTGTTGATGCTCGCGCCCTAGAGATTCCACGAAAGATGTTCTCATCTGCACGAAAAATTGAAGAAGGGGGATCCTTGACCATCATCGCAACCGCCTTGGTTGATACCGGATCTCGAATGGACGAGTTGATTTTCCAAGAGTTCAAAGGAACGGGAAACATGGAGCTTATCCTCGACCGAAAACTTGCCGAACGCCGACTATACCCCGCTGTCGACATCCCAAAGAGTGGCACGAGAAAAGAAGAGAATCTTTTTGATCCAAAACACATCAGCGCCATTCATAAACTACGGCGTGAGATGGTCGATCTCAACCCAGTCGAAGCGATGGAAACGCTGACCGCAGCGTTGAAAAAGTATAAGACGAACGAGGAATTTCTCGCACGACTCGCTTAACTTCACATCTCAGACACTGGCATGCCTAGGCCAATGCCGGCCAAGAATCCATCTCGTTCAAGATCAGGAGGCTTATCCCGCCCTCCCCTTGAGCGAATGATGCGGATTCATCAGGCAATTCTCTCGGACCAATTTCCGAACGCTACAAACTTGGCGACGGAACTGGAGGTCAGCTCAAAATCGATTCACCGTGATCTCGAATTCATGCGGGATCGACTCGACCTACCGATCGAATACGACCCAAAGCGATACGGATACCACTATACGGAAGAAGTCAGCGGATTTCCTACCCTCCAAATTACGGAAGGCGAACTATTCGCCATGCTGGTCGCAGAAAAGGCCCTGCAACAATATCGAGGCACAACGTTCGAGCGCCCGCTCATTAGTGCATTCAAAAAGATTTCAGCCTCACTACCGGACACGATCTCTCTAAATATTGCGGACTGGGAGCAGAGCATTTCCTTTCACACGACGGCCGTTCCTAAACTCAATTTGGAAGTTTTCGACCAACTGGCAAAGGCAGCGTCCAACCATCAACGGGTCGTACTCGACTATCGAAAACCGGGTCAAAAATCTGGATCAAAGCGAACGGTTGACCCCTACCATTTGGCCAACGTTAACGGGGAGTGGTTTCTTTTCGGGTATTGCCACACCCGAAAAGATATTCGAACCTTTGCCCCAGCAAGAATCTTATCCATTGAATTGACAGGAGAGTCATTCCCTCGCCCCTCGAGCTTTTCCCTAGAGAAACGCCTCGCTGACAGTTTCGGCGTTCACGCTGGCAAGGATTCATACACAGTAAAGATCTTGTTTACCGAATGGGCCGCTGATTACATCCGAGAAAAACAATGGCACCCTTCACAGAAACTGAAGGAGCGCCGAAATGGCGACGTAGAGCTCATTTTTCGACTATCAAGTCTGATTGAAATTCAGCGATGGATTCTTGGTTGGGGAGGAAATGCTCGAGTCCTCGAACCGGTAGCCCTTCGCGAGAGTGTCGCCAAAGCGGCGCAATCGATTCTCGACAATCAACAATAGAGAGCAACACGTTCACTAGTCTCAACAACACAGACGTAACTCAATCACTTCCGCTCGCCCCTCCGAGACTACCGAGATTCAACGACAAAAATGGCAGCCGCAATCGATAAAACTGAACCG
>CAJXVR010000003.1 GCA_913061285.1 uncultured Verrucomicrobiota bacterium
CGCTCGTCGGCAGCGTCAGATGTGTATAAGAGACAGCGGAACCACTGGTGACGTGGTTGACTCGGGTTGGCCGATACCACGGTGTATTAAAATCGTATTCCATATCGGCATCGTAGGTAAACAACTCACCGTCGTGGCTGAAGGCCGCGCCGAAGATGTTTCGGTAACCGACGGAATAGACTTCCCATTCTTTGCCATCTGGTGTGATTTGATAGATGATTCCTCCGGGCGCGTGGACGCCGCGATTGTGGCCGCGGCCATCTGGCATTCGCTCTAGGAGATGATCTTCACCCCAGATTGGTGGAACACGAGTCGATTGGAAATCGGTGGCTGTCGTACTGTTTCCCGTGACCAGAAAGATAGATTCATGATCGGGGGCTAGGACGACTTGGTGGACGCCATGATCCCCTCGCGCTTCGAGCGCACGGAGCTTTTCCACCTTATCAAGTTGATCGTCACCGGTCGAATCGGTGAGCCGATAGAGTCCGCTATCGATCTTTCGTTCGTAGTCATTCACTCCGACGTAGAGTGAGTCAAACGCCCAGAGCATTCCGTTCACCGCCCGGATTTTTGCGGGGACCGGCTCAATGGCGCCCGCCGAAAGGGTTTGTCCCAGGGCGGGTACTTCGAAACGGAAGAGTCCGCCATATTGATCGCTCACGATCATGCGTCCTTTGCCATCGAGGCAGAGATTGACCCACGAGCCTTGGTCATCACTTGGAACCGAATAGAGAAGTTCAACCTTGAAGCCTTCAGGGGCTTTGATGCGGTCGATTGGTGTAGCCTTGTTTTCGTTGATGGCTGCACCCGCTTGTCGTTGGGCCATTAGCGATGGCACGAGGCTACAGATCACCAGGATGGTGATAAGGCGATGAGGTAATTTCATTGTTTGATTCTCGTTCGTAGGACGGGGTTGTGTTCTTTTGTTATCGGTTGGTCACAGATTCGGCGTAGGCCAGCTCTCCGGTGCGCCCATCGTAGTATTGTACGATAACCTGAGGATCCGGATACGCGACCCAGCGAGTGTCACCGAGTTTCTTGGGCATGTTGAAGACGTTATTCACTTGGACGACGGCGAAGTGTGGGTAGAGCCGTTCTAAACGGGGGAGATCGGGAAGCAAGTAACTGCTCCAGCGGATATCACATTCTCGGGGTCCGAACTTGAATTTGCCGGTTGCGGGTCGATCGCTTTCGTCAAGTTTCGGAACGTGGTTGACGCTATTGTGGGGGCCGCAGCAAAATTCCCAAATGCGATCGGTGATCTTGATCGCAAAGCTATTGTGGAGATCGCCGGTCATGACGAGAACTGGTTTTTCCAGCGTTTCCCAAAAGCTGATGAGGGATTCTCGCTCATCAAAGAAACCGGTCCACGCTTCTTCTTTGTTCGCGTTGTCTGCTTCAAAGCCGCCGGCGCCGCTATGGGGAATCATGAATGGCACGGTAGAGATAATGAAGAAGAAACTAGCATCGCTTTCTCGCATGCTTTTCGTCAGCCATTCTCGCTGGGCGTTTCCAAGCAGTGATAGACCTGGTTTGTCGCGTTGGCTGATGTCGTGCATGTCCCGGTCACCGCGCGTATCGATGAGATAGTATTCACAATTGCTCACGCGAAATTTGCCGTAGCTTCGTCGGCCAATCGAGTAGGTCACGTCATCGCTTACCTTGGCCGGCATATGAAGTCTGAGCGTGTTGGCATTGACAACTTCTGCGATATCGTAGACGTAGGAGTTGGGATGTCCGTCGTCGTTGTCATACTGCATGTCGTTGACTCCGGCCTCTTTGGTTCCCCAGTGGACGTGCAGGTTGAGCATCTCATCGAGGGGGAGGCTGGTGAAGTCGGCAGAGAGATCGACGAGCAGGTCGGAGCCTGCCGTCATGCGGGCGAAACCGTAGTGGACATCTTGATCGTGTTCCGTGGGGTTGGCCCATCCTAGGTAGTTGTACCAAGCGTAGGTTCCGATATCGCGAAAGACCGTTCGTCGGTGCCGTTTGCCCGCGCTTCCTGCGCCCCAGATGTCATTGACGAGTTCGTGGTCGTCAAAGGTGAAATAGCTGGGAACGTTGCGATGCCATTTTGATAGTTCGGTACCTCGGCTTAAGTAGAGTTTGTAGTTCTCCCAGACGCCGACGACGGAAGGCATAGCTGAAACGGCGCGAGGGACCGAGTCGATTCCCTGTGTGAGTCGCCAGGCTTCAACCGGGTACTCCCGAAGTTCTTCATACAGCCAATCTCCATTCATGATGTGAAAATTGACCTTGGATGCCCAATCGCGATTGAGATGTTCGTAGGTTGGCGCTCGGTGTCCTAGTCCGTGGAGTGGATTCTGGTTCGCGCAGGAACCGATTTGGAACCGAAAATTAAATAGGCCGTCGGGATTGTACTGTGCGTTCCTTGTGGTTGCAGCGCTTGGGAGGGTTCGAAACTGTCCGGGCCAGCCGTGGGGACGTCCGTTGACCCAAACTTGATAGTGATATTGAGTGTCGGGAACGAGGTTAGGAACGATGACGAAGCCTGTATTGTCGTTCTTTAATTCGGTCCTTGCTGTTGGTGCGCGCTCTGTGAGGGCTCCAGCGGTCGTTCCGAAATGGACGACGAATTCGCCGGGATCTGAGGTGCGAACCCAAACTCGTACGGAGTCTGATTCAATGTGTCCGAGCATTGGCCCGTGGGTAAGTCGGATCGGATCCCGTTCGGCCCTGAGGATCAGGGTAGACAGCATGGCGACTGTGATGATGAGTCGGCGGTACATGTCCGTAGCCTAGATTATGAGCCTGGAGTCGCCAAGGGCCAATCGTGTGGCGCAACGTCGGAGGCTGGTCAGATGGGAGAGAACCCCGGGAACGAAAAGGGACCGCTTTTGAGCGGTCCCTCGTGATTCGATGGGCCTAAGCTAACCTATTTTGATGCGGCTGGGGACGCACTCCGAATGGCCGGGAGCAACTTCAAGACATCCTGTTGATCGAGGTACCATTTTCGAAGGGAACGGGAAAGCATCGAGTCTTTGAAGGACTTGAAGAGCTTGATGTTCAAGGCCGCCTCGACGTCTCCTTTGAGCTTCTTGTTAATGTTGGACTTTCCTTCCTTAGACCAGCTCTTGTAGGAGCCGATGCGATCGGTCAGCATTTGGGCTGCTGCGATGCGAGTCGGGATTGAGTATTTGTAGTCGGTCACTTCGACCCGTGCCTTGTCAATCTTGCCTTTGACGACTTTCTTCTCATCTTTCTCGGTGATGATTTTACTGGCGAACTCGATCAGGCGCTTCTCGAACTTGGAAATGATGTCATCGTCTTCCAGTCCTTCGTTTGCGACCACGCCAAGGTCTCGCTTGGCCGTGGTGAAGACTCGGCATGCTTCAAGAACCATGGCGTCGCTAAGCTTGTCGAAGTAGATGGCGGCCCGTTTCTTGATGAGGGCTTGCTCTTCTTCGGTGAATTCATGGACTTGGTCGTCAAGTCCGGTGAATGATTTGTAGGCGGGTGATTCCAGGAGTTTGCCAAGGCGCTCGTTGAGATCGCTTCCTTTGATTGCGAGCGCTGCCTGGACTTCCTTGGGTTTTTTCTTGAGATCTAGTTTTCCGGTTCCAGGAAGGAAGGAGAAGATGGCGCGATCGATTCCTCCAAGTGCTTCGATCTGCTCGTTCAGTCGTTTCCAATGAGCTTTCTTGACTTCCAAATCGTTGAGGTCTCCAACGAATTCGAATTGATTTTCGATGGTCAAGGATCGGCTGCCGGTATTGAACCAGCGGAGTAAGTCCCGGAGATTGAAGCCGACCGAACGGGCGATGCCATTGACTCGAAGATTAACCTTTTCAAGTGGCAAGCGATCGCGGGCATCTTTGGGTGCCTTTGCCTGGATAAAGGTTTCGATAAGCGAACCTGGTAAGCGGTTTATCGTGTCGGAAATATTGGCGTAGGCAGTGACGACTGGATCCTTTCCGTAGTCAAAAACTGTGACGTCATCCCAACGATAGGCATCGTCGTCAGAAGCGAAAAGCGTCTCCTCTTCTGCCACTGTTGGGTCATCGTAGTAGCCCCATTGAATCGCTCCTTTGTCGTGAGGAAGAACGGTGTCGGTGGTCCGCATCTTGGCTCCGGTCAGTGCCATGGCAGGAAACACCTGATATTCCATCATGGAATTTGACGTGTAGTCATTTTCATATTCTGAAAGGTCTTCCTTATTCAGGTAGGCCTTGAGCCATTGATCTAGGCGAGCATGGGAAACGGTAGAGTCGAGACTTCCGGCAAAATTGTGACGAAGGCCAAGGACGTGCCCTACTTCGTGGGCGACAATCCCTCGGACGTAATCTTGGGACATTTGGAGGACCATTTCATCACTCACTCCAGGATCAGCAAGAACCTTCTCTAGTCCGTCGGCGTATTGCTTGGCAAAGGCGTGGTGAGAGACTTGGCAGACAGTTGAATGAGGCCAGAATGCGGATTCTTCGGGTTTGTCTTCGCCTTCTTCTTCTTTTTCTTCCTTCTCCACGGCAGCGCGCATGCGGCGTAGGATTTGTCGAGCCCGGGCTTTTCCAGAAATGGCGAAGGTGCTGGTCATGTATGCTTGGCCACGTTGGGATTCGCCTGTGATAGGATCGACGAGAATATCAGCATAGGCGAATCCTGCGTTATCCCAGGGTACCCACTGAACGATGTTATGAGCGACATCCGGTGCCGTGATACCCTCGGGGGCCTGATCTACTTCGATGATCTTTCGGCCGAAGGCGCGATTCCAATATTCGATCCCGCCTTTGATGGCGTCGACATAGTCAGCTGGCGTGTTACTGCTGTAGTAAAACTTAAGTGGCTTCTCGATGTCGAAGCGGGCAACTTTGGTTGCTGAGCGACCGGTAGTTTTTTCGAGTCGGGCGGCTGTTTCAAAGAATCGGACGTATCGATCCTGTTGTTGGTTGTACTCCTTACCCTTGTAGTCTCCGGGTTCGTAGGGTTTGATGAAATATCGAATCTCGTAGCGACCTTCCACATCGGTGCTGAACTGTCTGCTGCGAAGCTGAGCACTCTGACGGATGACTAATTGATTCCCGGTTTCACTGACTTCGAAGACACGGGCTCCGGGGATTTCTTGAGTGCGCTCCCCTGCAACGGCATTGTAGCGCCGGCCCACGGAGTACCAGATATCAGTGAAGGCGCGTCGCATCCCTTTGTTGAAATCGATGGTCACGAGTTCCTCATTCTTGTCGACAATGGGGAAGGAAGCGACGAGTCGGCGAGCCGGTAATTCATCCGTCACCACCAATCCGTCAGGATCCTCAAAAAGATCGACGGCATCGTCGAAGAGTTCGAAGGTGACAATCTTTCCCGCTAGGCCAGTGCTGGTGGCTGCCAGGCTTTGGGGAATGACGGAAATGGACATTATGAATTTCTGTCCAAAAGCGTCTCTAGGTATCCCGAGATAGTGTCCATCTGCGGGTTTGAGCGTTGCAGCGTGGCCTTCGTGATGGTCTGCCCGGGTTGCTTGGATGCCCGAGGTGAAAGCAATTGCTAGGGTTAGCAATGGTACGAATAACTTCATCATTTCTAACTTAGAGTTAAAGGGGTCCTTGGAGGAGGTCAATGCCGAATTATGCGACTTTAGATTTCCGATTGTTTCTTCTGGGGACGCGACGTATTTTCGAGAATTCTCATGAAGATCGCTAATCTTGTTCTGTTGGCCTATTGGTCCTGTCTTGTCTCTCTGCGAGCTGACCTCGGAGAGAATGAACGGGCCGTTCTCTCGAAGAATCTCCTGGCTGTTCTAGAACACAGCGAACCGCTTGCCAGCGAACGACATCATCGCCTGCCGCTCTGGGTGCTCCCGATTTCAGGGCATCTCGCTAAAGTGAAAGACAGCGTAGCTGCTCAAACGTTACGAGAACTTAATTCTCGTGGAATCGGCTACACCGTCAATTGGCAACCAGAACGACTGAGTGAGTCCTTGGCTGAAAGTCTGAGAATTGGCCTCATCCAGCAGGAGAATGGATATGAGGTTGGTGTGAATGCGAACGCTTGTCTCTACTCCTTCTTTGATGGGAGCGATGAGATGCTTCATCGAGATGCTACCGGAGCGGTCTTTGCTGAGTCGTCCTTTGGTGGTGTTCTCGGCTGCCCCTTTGCTATTGAGCATCGCTATCCAGTGATGAAGGAACGGGTAGAGCAATTTCTACGGGCCTATCGAGACGCTGGGGTGGGCATCGATTTTATCTTTGCTGATTGGGAAATTGATGGGCCTATCGAGTGGAATGATGCTTGGAAGAGTTCCAAACGCTGCCAACGTTGTCGCGACCGGCTGCCGAATCTCGAGGATTTCAGGGTGTTTCAGCGGGAATTGCGACGCGTTCGGAGTGAGATGCAACGGGTTGTTTTCGGTGATCTCGTCCGGTCCTATTTTCCGAAAGCACTGGTTGGGAATTATGGTGTCTACCCGCACGAAGGGCATCGATACTGGTATGACTATTTTGAAACGGAGACCGCAGGAGCACCTTTCCTTCAGGACCAGAATGCCAAATATCGTGAATGGTATCCGGAGTTTCCGGAAACCGGGTATTCGTTCGCGATGCCTGTGGTGTATCCTTGGTACAATACCTTTCTGTGGTACGACTTTGCTTCGGATGACTACCGATGGGTCTACAATATGTTGCTAGTAGGATCCAATGCGGGAAGGGCCACGCCACCGGAAACACCCCTTATCCCTTTTGTGCATTGGCACACAACCGCTCCGCCAAAGGATCCGAATCCGATGGTGCCACAATTGTCGAAGGAAAAATATCAGGAACTCCTCTGGCATCTCTTGCTGCGGGGGCACGATACGTTTTTCTTATGGTGCCTGAATGAAGAGCTGGCGGAGGAGGTGAGTTTGGTTCACGAGGTCTATCGCGAGTCTCTCGAGTATGCGAGTTTCTTAGATAAGGGAATTCCTCTTTCTCATTCCGTCTCAGAGCAACCGGGCGCCGTGATCTCTGGACTCCGAGTCGGCAGTGAGGCGCTCGTTCTTCGGTCGGATTTCGATAGCAAGGCGCGGACCGTTACACTGCGATTGAATGACCAGGAGCAATTGCTGGTACCGCGAGATGGCGAGCTACAGGTACTGACGGTTCGTTCGGCTCCGATTCGAGATGGCTTTATTGAGCAGGGGGGGCGCCGACGATTTCCGATTGGTAGCTATGAGTTGCCCAATGATGATCGTGCTCTGGAAGAAATGGTGTTGGCGGGTATCAATCTCTTCCGATGCAATAGTCGTGGTGACCTTGACCGCGTGGCGCGCTTTGGTGGCATGGGTTGGATCCCGCTGAGCGTGCAGGAAGGAGCGACCGCCGGCTTGAGGGAACGGATTGAGTCGGTTGCTGGGCACCCTGCCTTGGTTGTCTGGGAAGGGCCTGACGAAATTATTTGGACCTACACGGCCTACAGTTTCTTGGAACGTGTCGCGGGCTTTTCCCGGGAGGACTGGAACAATCAGAAATCGATTGCGGTCGAGTATTCCCAGAAACAATCACGGGTGATTAATCCGGCCATACATGAGGGAATTCAGCTGGCACGGGAATTGGATCCGAATGGGCTTCCCTTTTGGATTAATGAGGCGGCCGATAGTGACGTTTTTTTTGCAAGGGAGACGGTCGATTCAGTCGATATTTTAGGCTGCGACTACTACGCAGTCCGGGCGAGTGGCACGGATTTGCCTAGTGTTGGCCGGCTGGTTGATCGTTGGCGTGCCATTGGGCTTGAGAGACCCGTTTGGATGGTGCTGCAGGGGTTCTCGTGGCATGCCATCAAACCAGAGCGTGCAAAGCTATATCCTAGTTTTGAGCAGTCTCGATTCATGGCCTATGACACCATTGTTCATGGAACCCGAGGTGTGTCATACTGGGGGACCAATACCATTGATGATCCTGATTTTCGTCAGTCCTTGTATGCCTTGACAAGTGAGTTGAATGCACTGGAACCATTTCTCGTTGCCAACTCGATTCCTTCGGTTTCTGCCAGAATTATTCCGGATCTCTTTGAGCCGCCTGGCAGTGGCGTTCGGGCCATGGGCAAGACTCGGGGGACGGATTTGCTCGTGATTCTCGTCAACGAAGATCCAGGACGTCACTTGGGGGTAGAGGTCCAAGGGCTATCCAAATTCCGTGGGCGAAGATTGTATGAACTATATGGGGAGGAAGTTCAAACGATTCGACGGGAGGGCTTCGTCACTCGAATGCAAGGACATCAGGTGAAGGTCTTCAGTACGAACCCGATTTTTCAGTCTTCACGGAAGCTCGGGAGGGACTTTGGAGTGCCGGTTCAGTCTGAATGAGTGGTTGGGTTTATAGGGGCCAGGCTTCCGGGACTCGTGCGACGGTGCATGTATCCAGGTATGGAGGCTGTAACCGATCGAGCAAACGGGAAGTCTTTTAGTTCAATACCCCCGAAAATCATGAAGAACGTAAAACGAGAGTCGATCCTAAGCGTGCGACTTATCACGGCAATGTCCGTAGCAGTGGTCTGGGCTAGTGCGGCAGAAGCAGCCTCAAATTGGCCTCAGTGGCGTGGTCCTAATGCGAACGGAATTGTTGAGCATGGGAATCCTCCTGTGGAATGGAGCGAAACCAAGAATATCCAGTGGAAAGTCGCTGTCCCGGGCAAAGGGCATGCAACACCAATTATTTGGGAGAATAAGATTTTCCTGCTAACCGTGACATCAGCCGAGCTGCCTGCCGCGAATGCGCAAGTTCAGGGGCAACTTCAGCGGCGTCCAGGAGCTGATGGAGCGGGTGGCCAAGGGAGAGGCGAAGGGAGGCGATCACGACGGGGTCGTGGTGGTCGCGGTGGGGGCGGAGGAGCTCCTACGACCGAACATACTTTCACCACGCTTTGTCTGGATCGAGCCACGGGAAACAAGCTCTGGGAAACAGTGGGTCGAAAAGAAGTGCCTCATCAAGGTTTGCAACGAACCAATACCTACGGGTCTGGGTCTCCAACCACGGATGGGAAACATCTGTATGTGTCCTTTGGATCCCACGGTCTGTATTGCTACGATCTCAATGGAAAACTTGTTTGGGAAACCGATCTAGGGAAGGTGAACGTTACCTTTGGTGAGGCCTCGTCACCGACGCTTCACGGGGACACCTTGATCGTTGTTCAAGACAACAATGGGGACTCATTTATTTACGCCTTTGACAAGCATACTGGGAAACAGTTGTGGAAGAAGGCTCGTGACGAAGGTTCTGGTTGGACGACGCCTTATGTGATGGAACGGGATGGGAAAACTCAAGTGTTGGTGAGTGGGTCGAAGGCTGTTCGTAGCTATGACATCAAAACTGGGGAGGTCATATGGCAATGTTCAGGGCTTGGCTCAAATCCTGTTCCCATGATAGTGGCTGATGATGAGAATATCTATGCCATGTCCGGACACCGACAACCCCTTGGCATGGCTGTTCGAATGGGTGGTGAGGGTGATTTGAGCGACTCAGATGCGGTGCTTTGGACGACAACCCGTGGGACGCCTTACGTTCCTTCTCCCTTGCTCTACGATGGTCTCTTGTTTTATTGCCAACGCACAGACGCCATTCTGACCTGTGTTAATGCGAAATCAGGCAAAGCCTACTTCGAACAAGAACGGCTTACTGGCGTATCTGGCGTCTATGCCTCGCCGGTGGGTGTGGATGATCGTATCTATTTGCCAGGACAGAATGGTGCGACCGCCGTCTTCAAGAAGTCCCAGAAGTTAGAAGTGCTCGCCGTGAATAAACTTGAAGATGAGTTTGATGCGTCTCCTGCGATCATTGGGGACCAGCTCTTCTTGCGTGGGCATGCGAATCTATATTGTATTGCCGAGTGACAGATGAGGCGATTGAAGCGTTCTGAAAAAGGCAGCCATGAATCTTGGCTGCCTTTTTTCTCTTCCGGCTCCCTTGCTAGAAACTTGATAAATGGGCGTGTCATCTAGATGCTATCTTGAAGGCCGTAATAAAGCGTCTGCCAGATATGGAAAAACGATTCTTAGGTAATAGTGATTTGGAGCTGACCACCATTGGTCTCGGCACATGGGCAATGGGTGGGGACGATTGGGCATTTGGTTGGGGACCGCAAGACGACGAGTCGAGTCGTCGCTCCGTTCATGAGGCGATTGATGGTGGAATCAATTGGATTGATACTGCCCCGGTGTACGGACTCGGTCGATCTGAGCAGGTCGTAGGGGCAGCAATTCGTGATCGTCGCGATGAGCTTGTGATCGCGACGAAGTGTGGTCGAGTCTGGGATGAGACAAGGACAATCGGAAAACGGCTCAATAAGGCAAGTATTAAGAAGGAACTTGAGGACAGTCTAGAACGCCTTCGGATCGAGCAAATCGACCTCTATCAAATGCACTGGCCCGAGCCTGATGAGGAGATTGAAGAAGGGTGGTCAACCATTGTTGAATTGATCAACGAAGGGAAGATCCGATACGGGGGAGTATCGAATTTCAGTTTGGAACAACTGCGACGGGTGCAGGCGATCCATCCCGTAACATCGCTCCAACCCCCTTACTCGATGTTTCGGCGGGCGATTGAGTCAGACCTTTTACCCTACTGCCAAGAAAACGGCATTGGCGTGCTTGCCTACAGTCCGATGCAGGCGGGATTGCTGACTGGAAAATTTACTCGAGAGCGAGCTGCGTCCTTGTCAGAGACCGATTGGAGAAAGCGAAATCCGTTCTTCAACGAACCTCAGCTGAGCGTTAATTTGGATACGATTGAAAGTCTTCAATCCATCGCTGAGCGGAATCGCTTGACGATGGCTCAGTTGGCTCTGATCTGGATCTTGCGAGAGCCAGTCCTGACTGCCGCAATCGTCGGAGCGAGGCGACCGGGACAAATTGGTGAGACATTGAAAGCCAGTGGGGTTGGTCTTTCGAATTCGGACTTAGAGGAAATCGAGAGTATCTTGCGTCAGCGTGAGGAAAAGGTTCCTGAGATGTCAGGAGCTCAATTGCGCCCTCAGCAAAAGTAGCGGTTCGGCGCGTTCTCGCTTGTTATGAGACGCGATGCGTTCCTTGGGCTTTCTGTCGGGGCTTTGCTAGGATTCCTGACAGCAGCGCTTGTCGATTGGGAGCATTATCGTTCGACAGGTTTTATTTTGGCATTGGTTGGCAGCTTGGTTGGTTGCCTGATTGCTAGCCTTTATCGATTTCTGCGTGACCGTTGAGTGGTTGCAAGAGATCCCGGGAGCACCCCGAATCGAGTTAAACCATGGCCGAGCGCATCGTTTGAAGAATATCCTTGATATCACTCTCGTAGGGATTGCCTTGCTCGGTTACTGGGAAGATCATGTGGCAGCGGAGAATCTCAAGCCTCAGGAGATGGATGGTCAGGCGTAAATCCTTGTTATCGGCGCACGGGACGCCTTGCCGAGCAGATATTTCTAAAGCTTAGCGTTTTGGTGTTGGCTCAATCGTTCGACCTTTTCGAAATAATGTTCACTTCGAGCTGAGCCAAGCCAATGACCAGGGGGCGCACCTCCAGCTTTCCAGCTTTCCGGTTTTTCACCCATTCAGTGGCGAATCAGACCATCGGCGGTCCACGAGAAATCAAACACCTCTACACGAGTCCCATTGTCTTGAGTCGAATTCACTCGGTCCGAGGGAGTTTTTGCTCTAGCGTGCCAGCAGATGGCTGAAATTGGTCAATATGATGTCCTGCCAATCAATCGGTTGGCAACTCCGGGAGCGTATTTGGATGCAGGCGAATTGGGAGAGATCTTGCTTCCGAGTCGTTATGTGACTCCCGAGATGGTGCCTGGGAATTCCGTTGAGGTGTTCATTTACCTCGATTCCGAAGACCGGCTGGTTGCTGTTACCGAGCGGCCTAATGCGATTGCGGGAGAGTTTGCGGTGATGAACGTGGTTAGCGTGAATAGTCGCGTGGGAGCCTTTCTCGATTGGGGTATCCCAAAGGATCTTCTCCTTCCTCATCGGGAGCAGGTAAGGCCTGTCCGGGAAGGTGATCGGGTTGTTGTTTACGTTTATCTCGATGAGAGATCCCGTCGGCTCGTGGCCTCTACGCGGCTCAAACGTTGGCTCGACCAAAAGAAGCCGTCCTTTCGGGAGAATCAGCCGGTGAATCTTGTGGTTTATAGTCGGACTCCGTTGGGGTATGGCGCGATTATCGAGGGTGCCTATTCGGGGCTCCTTTACGCGGATGATGTTGCGGGCAAGATCATGATAGGGAGTGAGATGCAGGGGTACGTGCGCTCGATCCGGGAAGACGGAAAGATTGACCTCACACTACACAGAAACCGGGGAAGTCGAATTACGTCTATCAAGCGACGAATTCTATGGGCGCTTGAGGAGAAGGGAGGCTGGTTGCCGTTCAATGATTCCAGTGATCCCGAGGAGATTCGCCAAGCCTTTGGTGCCAGCAAGAAAGTATTCAAACGGACGCTCGGGACGCTTTACAAGGATCGGCGTATCCGTTTTGAGAAGGGCGGTATCCGCCTCTTGAAAGGGTAGCTCGTCTTGCGGCAGATCATTCGAACGTTTTGCCGTTCCAGCCCCAGTGGGTCCGAGACAAATCGAAGAAGTTAAGGAACACCCGCTTGGGATCAACGTCGAGGCGTTCACGTAGGACCCTGGTGATTTCCGCCGCGAGGGGAGAGAGCCCGACAGTGTTGAGCCCGAGGCTTCGGAGCTCTACGAAGACCGTTGGTTCTGTTGAGTCGCCAAATACCATCGATTGATGGCCTTCCACGATGACTTGGACAAAGTCCTTTGACTTGCCAAGAAGCTCTGAAACAAGGTGAGAACAGGCCTGAGCGAGTCTTGTTTGATCTTCCGATGCGAGGTCGATATTCGTCTGGATTCGAAGAAAAGGCATGGCGTTGTGTCGATCGAGACTAGGCCGTGATGCTGTCATTTCAACCGTTAACTCCTACTTCCCAAGTAGAGCCTGTCCCTCGTAGGCAGATTACAGCTCGAAATAAATGCCCGGCCCACTAATTAAATGTAATAGAGACTTGGTACACATGTGGTGTGTTGGATCAAACGAATGTTTGTTCCTCACGGCCAGATTGCGAACCTGTCCCTCGCTATTGATGAAAACTTAAGGATTAGTCTATTAGGACAATAATACAATGGAGGGATTCTCAAAGGTTCGATGATCTGTCCCTAGTATGACGACTCAGTGGCGTATTCTTAGTTCTATTCTCATTATTTCTGTGTGAGGAATAGTGATCCTGTCCCCTGTCGATATGCTTGCTTTGTTGAAAAATAGGTCGAATTGATGGGTTTCTCTGTTGCCGGTGGAGGAACCCTGGGAATTGGTGCTTTGGATTTTTGGTAGAAATGGAAAGAGTTAATAGTATTAATGTAATAGTACATTGACATTATGTGCGTTGCTAGCTAGAACTCGGTTTGTCTGGAATGATTGTTCATGTTTCCACAAGCAGTGGTGTTCCCATATATTTGCAGATCGAGCAGCAAATTGAGCAGATGATTTCTGCTGGTCGGCTGGCTCGTGGGGAGGAGCTGCCTCCTATTCGGAGCTTGGCTCAGCAGTTGGTCATCAATCCCAACACCGTGGCTCGGGCATACCGCGATTTGGAGCAAAAGGGACTGCTCTTCTCGAAACAAGGTTCGGGTACGTTCGTTGCCGAATCAGCGCCCCGTCTTTCCGATGAAGGGCGCCGCGTATTGTTGGGAGAGAGGCTGGACGAACTTGTTGCGCTCTCTCAGCAATTCTCTATTGGACCAGACGAATTCATGGTGATGGTCGATGAACGCCTCCGCCCCCTTCGACCCTCCGAACCGGAAACCCCTCGCTCACCGTTTGATGATGAGTTCATTGATTAGTATTTCAGGCCTATGCCGCGATTTTGGTTCTGAAACCGTTCTTGATCATATCGATCTCGAGATTCCTCCTGGTCGGGTCTATGGGCTCGTAGGTGAGAATGGCGCGGGAAAGACGACGCTGATCAAGCACTGCTTGGGACTTTACCGAGCGCAGCGGGGGACCGTGCGGATCTTTGGCCATGATCCTGTCGCTGACCCGCCAAAGGTGCTAGGTCGGATCGGATTCTTGTCTGAAGACCGAGATTTACCGGGATGGATGTCGGTGGCGGAGCTGCTCAAATTCCAGGCTCCGTTTTATCCTGCATGGGACCGTGCTCATGCGAACGAGATGCTTGGGTCGTTCGGTCTCTCAGCTTCCAAGCGAATCAGTGACCTTTCTCGAGGACAGGCGGCAAAGCTGGGGCTACTCGTTGCCTTGGCCCATCGTCCAGAGCTTCTGTTGCTCGACGAACCGAGCTCCGGTTTAGATCCGTTGGCTCGACGAGAGATTCTGGAGACTTTGATTCAGGACACGATCGCTGAGGGCAGGACAGTTTTTTTCTCATCGCATCTTCTCGATGAGATCGAGCGGGTGTGTGATTGGGTGGGTTTCCTGATCCTAGGAAGGCTTGTTCTTCAGGGGTCTTTGACTGAGATCAGCAATCTGCATCGGCGGCTTGTTGTTCGCTTCGATGGGGGGCAATTCCGAGAACGATCTATTGACGGCGCCGTCGTGATTGAGGCGCGGGAGAAAGAATGGACCCTCGTATCACTGGGAAATCCTGATGCCGTCAAAAGTGGGGTATCATCAGCAGGGGGGCGGGTTGTTGACGAGCAGTCAGCTTCGCTTGAAGAGATTTTCTTGGCTTACAGTCGTCAAGAGAAAGCGTTGAGGACGCGAAATCAAGGGAGATGACGATGGTGCTTGTAGGTCTTGTATCGCTGATTTTTCACCGGCTTAGAAATCGGATAGGAGTCGTGATGGGCTTGATCTTTGCAATGGCTGCGGCGATTCACTGGTTTTGGGGCGTTGCTCAAGTGCTAACGACGCTTTCGTTGGTTTGTTCGTTCTACTTTCTCTTTGGGGTCTTGAGTAATACCCAATCCTCAGAACAGGGTGGATTTTCAGGGATTGCTCCATACTTCTTTAGGCTTCCGGTGCGGAGTGGAACCCTTGTTGGAGCTCACCTGTTGGTGGCGATTCCGGTGATTCTTGCGATATACGGACTGTGGTTTTTACTCGTGCTCCGGGCAATGCCACAGCCGATTTTTCATGTCGATATGATCTTATTCTTGCTCGCGAGTTATTCCCTTTTTTCAGCAGTGGTTTGGGGAATGAATCGGCTGCCGAAACTCCGCGTCGTTCTGTTGGGAGGAGGGTTTTTTCTGTTGTTCGGGGTTAGCCTATGGCCTCTAGGGATCGCCTTGGGTCCTGACACCTGGTGGCATAGTCAACGATCCTTGATTTTGTCTTGCCTGGCGGGGCTTTTTGTCGGCATTCCTTGGATTGTCATCCCTTTCGTGCACCTCGATCGTATTGGCTGGGTGGACCTGTCTCTCGCCTGGTGGAATCCGGTCGCATGGATATCGAATGGTAGGCACTTTCTTTGGCGCTTTGCGACTTCGACAAGAAGAGCTCTCGTGATTCGTGAGCTCCTTCGGTCAGGGTGGGTTCTGCCGGTGGGAATGCTTTGCATTGTGAGCATCATGCACCTGACTTCGGTGTGGCGATACCAGGTCTGGGGATCGGTGCAGGACGATTATGTTGCCGCAGTCTTTAGTGGTTTGCTTGTCGGTGGGCTTTGGATGATTGCATTTTTTCAAGGCATATTGCTCTCTCATTGTGGTAGGTCCGTTCTGAATGAGGATCGTCGAATGTCCGTCGATACGGCGGTGCTTCCTATTTCGTCGGAGGAAGTGGTGGTCTCGAAGCTTTGGGCGTCCGCGTTCTCACTGGCCCTGGCTTGGGGTGGGCTCGTGATCGGGATGGTGATTTGGTACTGGATATGGGATGTGCCACCTCTGTGGAATGTTCTTGAGAAGGAGATGCTCCACCGCTTCAAACCGGGGATGCTTCCTTCCGTGCTAATTCTGATTGTCTTTGCCATCGTTCTGAGCTGGCGAGCGATGATGATGATGTTTCCTTATGGCTTATCGAATCGTCGAGGTGCTTTGATCTTGGGACTTGCTGGAGCCTTTGCGCAGGTGGCTCTTCTTAGCTCTATTGCGACGTGGCATGCGAGGCCCCTTTCGAGTGATCTAAGGATGGTGGTCACTGTGATGGCTTGGTCCTGGCTTCTGCTCAAGGTCCTGATAGTGCTGATTCTTTGGGCGAAGACAAAGCGGAGACCGAATGGTGTAGCCTATCCTGGCAGCGTTGCCTTGGTCGCGTGGGCGCTCTTTGCTATTTTTGGATACTGGCAATTGGAGTGGTTGGCTGAGTTTCTCACCTGCCCACCATCGGTCTTGCTTCCTGCCGTTCTCGTTCTTATGCCTCTGGCTAGCCAGTCGATTGCACCGTCCCTTGTGGGCTTGAATCGAAGTAGCGCTTCGTAGCCCATTTCTATGATGATGACTGAAGGGGTTTCGCCAGTAATTGAGGTTGTCGGGCTAAGGAAATCCTATGGTGAACTTGCCGCCGTCGATGGCTTAGAGTTTGATGTGCGGCGAGGAGAAATTGTGGGGCTAATCGGGGCCAATGGTGCGGGTAAAACGACGACTCTTCAATCGCTTGCTGGATTGCTCAAACCGGACGAAGGGTTGCTTAAGGTGTGCGGCAGGAGTGTGGTTAATGAGGCGATCGAGGTAAAGCGTCTCTTGGCCTATATCCCTGATTCGAATCAACCCTATGACCTCTTGACCGTGCGCGAACATCTAACCTTTGTTGGCTTGGCTTACAGCGTGCCCCGGTTAGAAGAGAAAATCGATGCTGTGCTTGAGGAAGTGGGACTATTTGAGAAAAGGGATCAACAGGCATCCACCCTTTCTCGGGGGATGATTCAGAAACTCTCATTGGCGTGTGCCTTGATCTGGGACCCTGTAGCGATCGTGCTCGATGAACCTTTGACGGGGCTTGACCCGAGAGGTATTCGGGCAATGAAAGATCTGATACGGATGCGCGCCGAATCAGGGATGGCATTCTTGCTCTCGTCTCACCTCCTAGAGTTAGTGGAAACGATTTGTCATCGCGTGCTGGTTGTGGATCGAGGTAAACGAATTGCTTTTGGTTCGTTGGCGGAGATACGTGCCTCGTTCGACCTTCCGGAAAAGGCAAGTATGGAGGATATTTACTTGGCGATGACCGTTTCTCGCTGATAACCGCTCATGGACGGGGCGCTTTGGTATCTCTTGTGGCGGTTGTCCTTGCGAAGACTAAGTCGGTGGTGCCGGAACCTCCGGCAGCCTGGGCGACTGATGGGGGTGACGTTGTTGCTTTGCGGTCTTTGGTTTCTTTATCGTGTGAGAGACGCTCGTTTTGTCAGCGAACTGGTGGCGAGTACGCCTCTTAGTTTGGTGTTGTCGTTGGCTGTGTTTGTTTCGGTCCTCAGAGGATTGATGCAGCGAGGCCTACGCTTTGATCCCTCGGATGTAGAGTACCTTTTTGGTGGGCCATTTTCGGAACGGGCTCTCTTGATCTATCGCCTTGTTCCGTCCTATCTATCGGCCTGTTGTATTGGTTTACTCATCTTTGTATTCTTTCGAGATCATTTCGGGAAACCGTTCCTTTCCACGGCTTGCCTGATTATGCTTCACGTTCTCAGTATTCATTTGACTACGATAGCCAGTCTTTTCGCTGGAACACTGTCTGAAAGTGAGCGTTCGAGACTGCGAAAGGGGTTCTGTTTCTTGGGTGGAGCTATTCTTCTGATAATAATTCGCTCGCAGTTGATTGAATCAGGGAGCGTGACCAATGAAGTCTCTCCTTGGAGGGGGGCTATTCGCGAAACAGGCTTCTGGTTCCTAAGCGATCCTGGAGCTTCAGCCCGATGGGCTCTCAGGCTCGCCGAAAGTGCGACGTCCCTCACCACAGTGATTGCGATTCCCAAGCCCGAGATGATGCTTTTTGTCGGTAGTCTTGTTTTGATGAGTCTGACCTTGTGGAGCCTGTCCCTACTTATGAGGTTTCGATCTGCGATCATTGAGCCGAACGTGGCCGGGGCGAATGGTTTGAGTGGTAGGGTGCGGTTTCAATCGGCTGGAGGTAGTCGCTTTCGAGGTGCCAAGGCGTTGGTTTGGAAGAATCTGGTGTGCGTCCGCCGGTCCGTTCCGAGCTTGCTGCTAGCCTTAGGAGGGACCCTCTTGGTGACGGTTCCTTGGTTATTGATTTTACTCATGATGCATCGTGCGGAGAGTTTTGATCCTTGGGCCGTCAATGGCGCGTTGCCGTTAACCTTAGCGGCGCTTCCTTTGCTTCTGCAAACGACCATGCCGTTTGATTTTCGTTTGGACGGGCACCAGCTATCATTGCTGAAACGATTTCCGTTGGGGGATATTTCCTTGGTGCTCGGTGTGCTTGGGGTTCCGGTGGCTCTCTGCGTTGGTTTTCAATACTTGGGGCTATCCTTGTTTCTCTGGATGGCACCGTTTGATTGGGGGATACTAATTGCAATGGTATTGGGATTCCCTGCCGTTTCCCTTGGTGTGGCTGCGGTTTGGAATCTTCACTACTTGCTCTTTGCGGTTCAGCGTTTCGGAAACGTCGGAAGGCCGACGCATCGCTCGACGATTGGGGCACTCATTGTGGTGGGGATAGCCTTTGGGGTGTTTTTTCCCAGTTGCTGGCTCCTTCACGTCTTGATTCATCGCTTTGATATGCCAGGAGTGCCAGCTGCGTTTGCGGCACTGTTTCTTCAGTACGCCGTTGATGTGCTGCTCGTTTACTTGCTTGCTAAGATCTACTCGAGATCGAACGTCATAGGGGGGCAGGCTGTTTTATGAATCCTGGTGGCGCTCGGAGAGAAAGCCGGGGTGTGTTGGCTTTATTGGTTGATGTTTGGGTGGATCCTGGGCTCGCGTTTCGAACGGTTTTAGAAGGGCCACTCCGCTGGGCAACGGTGCTTATCCCGTGGCTACTCTTTGTTGGCGTCGCTTCGATTGACTTGTTGGTTCGGTCAGGAGGACAGAGCGATTGGAGAGGGCCATTGATTTTTGATTCCGATCCGGAGGGACTTCGAGCCTATCTCCGGTCGATGGGAGTAATCAGTCTGATCGTTGGAACGGCCATCGCCCTCGTCTTGAACTCGCTACTCCTTTGGGGATTGGGAAGATTTCTAGCAAGAAACCCGGTGCGTTTTCTGGATGCGCTACGGATAATGGGACTTTCTTTGGCGGTCCCGATTCTTGGAGGGGTTGCGACTCTTCTCCTTGTTCAATCGGCGGGCGATTTAGACGCTCAGTTTTCCTTGGGGTATCTACTGGGAATTGGAGGCAGCGGTCTTGTCGAAATGCCTTTTCTGGCCGCAATCAACCTTTTTCATCTTTGGTATCTGGTGGTGATTGCCGTTGGCTTGTCGGTCTTGACGGACCTTAGCGGCCGGATTTGTTTCGGCATTTGTGGGATATTCTGGATCATACCAAAACTTTTAGCCTTTTGAATTGTCTGAATTTTGCGATACAAAGCGTTTTTGCAATTGTAACAGACCGCATAGTAGCAGCGTCATAGCCTTTCTCTCCTTCGGAGGGATGCTGCGGAGTGGTTTTCTAGGTATTGCTCAGTATTGATATGGACTTTGACGAAAATGAATCGGGGCTAACTGAAACGCCGGCCAGCACTTCTCTCCTTGAGCGATTGACCAATGTGGTTGTGAGCCCTGGCGAGGTCTTTGGGGAGATCAAGGGAGTCGCCGTGAATCCACTGAACTGGATGGTACCCTTAGCGATCGCGATCTTGGCGGGTGTAATTTTTTCCGTCGTAGTGTTCTCTCAAGAGGGTGTCGTTGAAGGCATGTTTGAAGCGCAAGCTGCCGAGTTCGAAAAACGGGTTGAGAATGGGGACATGACAGAGGGAGAGGCTGAGGCGGCCCGAAAAAGTATCGAAACGTTCATGAACCCGAAGTTGCTGATGGCGTTCAGTGCCGCAGCCAGCGTGTTTTTCACCCCTGTTGTTTGGGCAGTCTTGGCGTTTCTCTTTCATTGGCTGGTCCGGATTGGTTCAAAGAGTCACATACCGTTCTCGAAGTGTTACGAGGTTATTGGTCTCACTAGCGTCGTTTCTGTCCTAGAGATTCTCGTGAATATGCTTCTGGTTCTTATTACTGGAAACATCGCGATGTCCTTGAGCTTAGCTTTGGCGTTTCAGGATTTCGACCCCAGTAACACGACGCACGCCTTGGCCGCAGAGATCAATGTCTTGCGCTTTTGGTACATGGCAGTGCTTTCGATCGCTTGGTCCCGGCTTACGAACCAACCTGTAATTTCGTGCGCTACTTGGGTCTTTGGGCTTTGGATAGCATTCCGGGTCGGTACAATTCTGATGTTTTCCTAACCGTGTAACCTTGCATGGGCTTCGAAAACCGGTAGGAATCATGAGGCCCAATGCTGAATAGTGTAACGAATGCGTCCCAGTTAGGGTTTTAAGAGGCAGAATCTCATGGCAGGTAAGAAATCAAAGAAACGGAGAAAGATTGTCGTTCTGGTTGGGATCGTTGTTGTCCTGGGCGGATTGGCGGCGGCGGCAACCCTTCGTAAGAAGGAGGTCGTTCTCTCGGTTGAGACAGAACCAGCGGCACTAAGGGATGTCACCGAACTGGTCGTGGCCGATGGCCGGATTCATCCGGTTCTCCAAGTAGCCATTAGCCCTGAGGTGAGTGGTGAGATCATCAGTCTCCCGGTCAAAGAAGGGCAGAAAGTCAAGAAAGGGGATCTTCTCTTGGAAATCCGACCAGACTTCTACACGGCTGCAGTCGCTCAAGCGACGGCGAGTTACAAATCCGCCTTGGCCGGTTTAGACTCTGCCAAAGCGAATCTGAGAAACGCCGAGTTCGAGTTCGCCCGAATCGAAAAGCTTTCCCGTGAAAACTTGGAATCTGATTCTAGTTTTGAACGAGCCAAGACCACGTTGGAGGTGTCAGCAGCATCGCATGAAGCCTCAACCCACCAGGTGGCGATGGCAAAGGCATCTTTAGATCGGGCCGCCGAAGATCTTGCCAAGACCAGTCTGCGATCTCCTTTGGATGGGACGATCACACAACTGAATTCAGAATTGGGGGAACGCGTTCTAGGGACGGTGCAAAATATGGGGACGGAGATCATGACGATTTCGGATCTCAATGCCATGGAGGCTCGGGTTGATATCGGTGAGATCGATATTGTTTTGGTCGATATTGGACAGAAAGCCACCTTGGAAGTGGATGCTTTTCGTAATCGCAAGTTCAGTGGTGTTGTCTCAGAGATAGCGAATTCAGCTCGGACGAGTGGCGCAGGATCCCAGCAAGAGGCGACCAAGTTTGAGGTGCGGATCTTGATCAACGAACAAGAATCCTTCCGGCCGGGAATGTCGGTGACCGCCGATATCGAAACGCGTTCTCGAAAGGATGTTGTGACCGTGCCGTTCCAAAGTGTGACGACACGCATGCCGGTGGCTGGTAAGGGTGGTGCCAATGAATCTGATTCTGAAGGTGACGACGCGAAGAAGCTGTCGAAGGAGGATCGCAAGAAAGCGAACAAGCCGATCGAAGTCGTTTTTGTAATCGAGGAAGACAAAGCGAAAATGGTGCCTGTTGAGCGAGGCATTAGTGACGATAACTATGTTGAGATCACGAGCGGGCTGGAAGCTGATCAAGTCGTCGTCTCCGGTAGTTACAAGGCGATCGCTGAAGACCTTGAAGATGGGAAGTCTGTCAAGGTGAAGGGTGGTAAGGGGAGTGGCAAAAAGACGACGGACAGCGAAACACCATGAGTTTGATCGAGGTGAGAAACCTTTCTCGTCTCTACCATATGGGAGAGGAGACCGTCTATGCCTTGCGAGACGTCTCGGTAGGAATTGAGAAGGGCGAATATGTCGCGATCATGGGGCCTTCCGGATCTGGTAAATCGACCTTGATGAATCTGATTGGTTGCCTCGATAGCCCGACGAGTGGCGAGTTTATCCTGAATGGGATTGAGGTGAGCGAGATGGACGATGATGAACTTGCTGACGTCAGAAACCGTCAGATCGGTTTTGTCTTTCAAACTTTTAATCTCTTGGCTCGGTCGACGGCACTGCACAATGTGGAGCTCCCTCTGGTGTATGCAGAGATCGACAGCGAAACGAGGCGCGAGCGAGCGCTTGAAGCCTTGGGGCAGGTTGGGCTCGGGGATCGCGTGACGCACAAACCTAATGAACTCTCTGGTGGGCAACGCCAACGAGTGGCCATTGCTCGGGCCTTGGTGAATCGACCGGCGATCATTTTGGCTGATGAACCGACTGGAAATCTTGATTCTAAGACGGGTGTCGAGATTATGGCCCTCTTCGAAGAATTGTCCTCTCGGGGTAATACCATCATTGTTGTGACTCACGAAGAAGAGGTTGCCCGTCATGCTCGTCGTATCATTCGCATCCGGGACGGTCTTATTGCAGCGGACGAACGGATCAGTCCGGAGGATCGCATTCAGGTTGGGCAATCTTAGTGACCTTCGAGCGTCGATGAAGGTGAATCAATGAGACTGGGCTATGAGCTGAAGGAAGCCGCCAAGATTTCTTGGGTGGCGATCAATAGCAATCGCTTGCGAGCCGCGTTGACCACCTTAGGGATTGTGATTGGTGTCGCGACGGTGAGTTTGATGGGGAGTGCGATCGCAGGGCTAACTCAAACCTTTGAAGACAGCTTATCACTGCTGGGGACCGATGTGCTCTTCGTTCAGAAATTTAATTGGGCTACAGGTGGAGGGGATTGGCGTGAGATGCGAAATCGTCGCGACATCACCCTTCGCGATGCCAAGCGTTTGGAACGGGAACTCTCGATGGCGCAGGCTGTCTCGGTCGAGGCGCAGAGCAATGGACTGGTTTCCTATGAAGAGCGTTCTGCTTCCAGTGCCGCGATTGTGGGTGCAAATGAGAACACCGCCATGGTTCGGGGCTTTCTCCTGGCAGACGGGCGTTACTTCTCGGAAGCGGATGTCGATGGATTGCGGCCTGTTTGTATTCTTGGGTCTTCCCTTGCTGAGAACCTGTTTCCTCGTTTCTCGCCCTTGGGAGAACGTATCAAGATTCGGGGGAAAAAGTACGAGGTGATTGGCGTGTTGGAGAAACTTGGTGGGTTTCTCTTCGGGGATGTTGACAATCAAGTCATGGTGCCGATTACGAGATTTGTTTCCGATTTTGCCTACAATCCTGATGTCAACATCAGTGTTAAAGCGGTGAATACGGAATTGCTTGATGATACTCGAATCGAGGTTAGAGGGATCATGAGAAAGATTCGGCGTCTAGGTCCTGGGGACAAGGATGACTTCGCGGTGAATCAGCAAGACATGTTGATGGACGCGTTCATGCAAACGGGTGGTACGATTGCCGCGGGTGGATTGCTCATCACCGGACTAAGCCTCCTCGTTGGTGGTATTGGCATTATGAATATCATGTTTGTGTCTGTCATTGAGCGAACGAAGGAAATCGGATTGAGAAAAGCCTTGGGAGCGAAGCGTCGGACAATCTTGATACAGTTTCTCCTTGAGGCCTCCTTTATCTGTCTCTTTGGTGGACTCTTAGGATTGGGCATCGCCTATCCGATTACCTTGCTCATGCAACAAGTATTTCCGGCTACGCTCGCGTGGCCGGTGGTCTTGACTGCCTTGCTTGTGTCGATTTTTACTGGCGTAATATCAGGATACTTGCCGGCTTTTCGTGCCTCGAAACTCAATCCCGTTGATGCCCTCCGACAGGATTAAACCGCAATGAGGCAAGCTGAAGTCAAAGAGAGTTTCGTAATGGCCCTGGATGCCTTGAGGGCGAACAAGGTTCGTTCCGCCTTAACCTTGCTCGGCATTCTCGTGGGCGTGTTCTCGATTATCGTGGTGATGACGGCGATCCGTGTCATGCAAGATAGTGTGGAATCAAGCCTCAGCCAATTGGGTGCCAACACCTTCCAAATTCAAAAATGGCCATCAATGCGTGTGGGTGGAGGTGAGCGGGATTGGCAGAAGTATTTTCGACGCAAAGATCTGACCTTTGATCATGCGAATGCCTTGGTTGAACGAGTGACGCGAGCGAAGAGTATTGGCGTTGACGAGGGGCTTTGGAGTGCTGAGGTGATTTCTGACTATGCGGAGACGAACCCAGATGTACGGTTGCGCGGGGTCACGCCCGGAACCTTCCCCGGCAAGAATTGGGTCGTGGAGTCGGGGCGGTCGATTCTTGATGCGGACGTGGATAGCAATCGCCGAGTCTGTGTCATTGGGGCTCCTGTTGCAAAGAAAGCCTTTCCCTTTGGGTCGCCATTGGGGCAGACGATCAAATTCCATGGCATTGGCTATGTTGTTGTTGGAGTGCTTGAGGATATGGGTAGCTCATTCGGGAGCGAACAGGGCAACTTTGTCTTGATCCCATTGACTACAGGCTTGAATCGTTATGGATGGAAACGAAGCCTCGACTTTGTTGTTCAAGCCAAAGATCAAGCAAGCTTCGACGATGTGCAGTCTCAAGTGCGGGGCATTCTACGGACGATTCGCAAGGTGCCTCCAGGAGAGGAAGATGATTTTGACATGGTATCGAATGATTCGCTCATCACCCAATTTCGTTCCGTGACACTGGCTGTCCGTGCGGGCGCTGCAGCGGTCAGCTCCATTGCCTTGGTCGTTGCCGGCATCGGAATCATGAATATCATGCTGGTGTCCGTCACCGAGCGAACGCGTGAGATTGGAGTGAGGCGCGCGATTGGAGCCAAGAAGAAGAATATCTTGCTTCAATTCATTATCGAAGCCGTCGTGCTTTGTCAGGTCGGTGGCATCGTGGGGGTCGTTTTGGGAATCCTAGGCGGGAATTTGACATCACTCTTTCTCCAGCTGCCCCCAAGTGTTCCCTTGGATTGGGCATTGTATGGGCTCCTGATTTGTTCGGCTGTTGGCGTTGTGTTTGGCACCTATCCGGCATACCGAGCGGCCCAGGTAAATCCTATCGAGGCCTTACGCTACGAGTAAGTTGCTTCAGTTCGCATTGAACGGTGTGGCCCTGCCGACCGTCTTAGTTAAGTGTTCCTTTGATTTAGTCATGATTCGATGAATCACAAGCCTATGAAATTACACGGGTTTTCGTATCAAGCCTTAAGGGCGTTTGTTGCCTTCGCTGCTATCGTCACGATAGCCGGAAGCGTTTCATCACGCGCTGAGGAGGCGAGTTCATTCTTGGGCTCTTGGGAGGGAACGATGGGAATGGGGAGATTCAGCATGCGGATCGTGTTGCGAATTTCCGAATCGGATGACGGTGAGGTGTCTGCGAGTATGAGCTTGCCTGACCGGGGGGTGAGAGATCTTCCTGTCAACGCCATCTTGTTCAATGGTTCGGAGTTCCTCTTCGAATTTGACCAGTTTGGAGGGTCGTTTCGTGGCGCGATCAATGAGAGTGGGGATCGAATCTCGGGTGCTTGGGAAGCTGTGAATCGGCAAGGGCCTCCTATGGCCAGAAAAATGACCTTTAAGCGGATATCTGATGAGGCGACAGAACCTGTTCGCCTAGACTTTGAGATGGGAGCTAACGATCCAAAGGTCAAAGGCTACTGGAAGACGACGCTGAAAGTGAATGCTGATATTGAGATGGCGATGCTCCTCCGTGTCGGCACGGATCCAGAAGGGGAGTTGAGAGGCATGATTGATATTCCTGATCAAGGAGCCCAAGGAATTCCGGTGACGGAATTGAAGTTCGAGGGGTCACAAGTCGAATTCTTGATCAGTGGGATCGGGATGAATTTTGAGGGACGAATGAATGATGAAGTGGCCTCGATTGAAGGCGTCATGAAATCATTCGGTCAAGAATTTGAGTTGGTATTCCATCGAAGTTCTCCAACGGCTGAGAAAGAGAGTCCGGAATTGTTCTACGGTGACGATTCGGGAGAGCTTGATTTGAAGGGGTTCTGGCAGGGAACCCTGGTGGTGCAGGAAACTGAGTTGAGATTGGCCGTCGCACTGGGGGTCGATTCTGAAGGTGGGTTTCATGGTACGATGGATAGCTTAGATCAGAATGCCAGAGGCCTTCCGATGAGTAGTGTGGAGATCAATGATCGACATTTTGAATTCAAGTGGGCTGCTCTCGGGGCAACCTATTCAGGTGATCTTTCTGAGGATCGGAATGAGATCGTTGGATCCTTTAAGCAGGGGCCGATTAATGTGCCACTAACGATGCAGCGGCAGGCGGGACCTCCAGAATCAAACGAATGATTCGAACGAATGGCGGGTGAAATGAAAAAGTATTGGAAAAGAGACTATGCTGCGACGGGATTGGCGACGATTCTAGGAATCGCTGGATGTGTCAAGCCATTGGTACCTGGGCTTCATGCCGGTGAAAGCCGACGTGTGCGTGACGCATTGTTTGAGCAGAACCAAGTGCTTCACATCGAGATTGAAATACCTGAGCCGGGAATCGAACGCCTCCGCCAATATCGATGGCAGTGGAATTCAGAGGAAGCTCAGGAGCGGCCCAAGGTGAAGGTCGTGGTGCGGGAAGGAACGGAAACTTTTAAGGACGTGTCACTTCATTTGAAGGGTGCTGCGGGAAGTTTTCGTTCGATCGATGACAAACCGGCAATGACCCTCAATTTTGATCGGCATGTTCGGGGCCAAAAGTTTCACGGTTTGGATAAGCTGTCTCTCAACAACTCGGTTCAAGATCCGACGCTCTGCAACGAACGGCTAGCGCGGCAGCTCTTTCTTGAGGCCGGGGTGCCAGTGCCACGAGCGACCCATGCCCGCGTGACCCTCAATGGTCGGAGCCTTGGTTTGTATGTCCTCGTCGAGGGATACAATCGGCGCTTCCTTCGAGGACATTTTGAAGACGATTCCGGTAATCTCTACGATGGGGGCTTTGTGCGAGATATTGAAGGCCCGATGGCGGTGAATTCCGGTGAGCTTCCCGAGGATCAGTCGGATGTAGAAGGACTAAACGAGGCTCTTCAATTGAGTAACCTCGTTGAACGAGAGGAGCGGCTGAGGGAGCTGCTCGATCTCGATCGATTCTTAAATCATCTCGCCTTGGACGTGATCTTGGTTAATTGGGATGGATATCATTTGAATCGGAATAACTTCCGGGTATTTAGTGACCGATCGCGAGCCAAGCTTGTGTTTATGCCGCACGGTTTGGATCAGTTACTTGAAAACCCCGAAGGTCCGATTTTTCCAAACTACCAAGGAAGGGTCACTCAGGCCGTCATGGCGATTCCTGCGATGCAAGAGGCGTACTTTGAACGGCTTCAGATTCTGGTGAATGATTTGTTTGATGTCCCACGCATTCACGAGCGGATTGATGGCATCGCTGAAGTGATTCGGCGGGATCTCATGCTCAATGATCCCAGCGCGATTTCTAAATACCTCGATCGAGTGGGCAGTTTGAAGGATAAGGTAGTTCAGCGTTACGAAATATTGCAGAGACAGTTGGATGGTCCATCGAAAGTTCCAGAGTTTGATCCTGCTGGGACCGTTCGGCTGACCGAGTGGGCCCCCGATCGTTTCTTTGGAAAACCTAAGCTTGAGACTGGAGAGCACGAAGGTCACCAGGCGCTGACTCTAACGACAGAAGAGGGAACGAGCGTGGGGCGTTGGCAAACGAGTGTTTGGCTTGAGGCTGGAGATTATGAGTTGGCAGGTCTCGTCAAGATCGATGGGGTTGAGGCAGGTCGCGGAGATCCTCGGGGTGGTGTGGCCCTGTGGACATCGGTCCGCCGAATTCGGGAGCGACAGACAGGAAGCCAAGATTGGGCGACTCAACAGGTGAAGTTTACCGTCAGGCAACCGTTTCAAGAGGTACAGTTGTTCTGCGAATATCGGGCGACACAGGGGACAGCGTGGGTCGATGCCCAGAGTCTACAGTTAAAGCGATCGCCTACTGCCAGTAGGCCTTAGTTTCTGGATTCGTTGGATCGAAGCGCTTAAGGAATAAGACGCCGACGAATTCCAAGTAGAATCTGGAACATAGATTGCTTGCTATGGCGGATGGATTCCATTCGAATACGTTGCCATAGGGCAATCTGGCTCACCTGGAGGGAAGACTCCGGAATGCGGCGAATGAAACGGCTGTGGCAATTCATGATTCGATGTCGACGGCGGGTTCTCTCGCCGGTGGCAACCTTCCTTTTACCCCTCGGATTGTGTGTCGTCTCCCAAGCAGCCGAGCCTGAGGAACAAGATGGCACCTTGTTCGTCGGTGATAGGGTCTTCGAGATCGATATTTCCATTCCTGCTGAGGGGATCGCTAATCTCCGAACCTATCATTGGAAGCGTTGGCGGGGTACGAATCTTCCTCGGCCCAAAGCATTGGCGACCATTAGTGAATCCGGAGTTGTCTACACGAATGTTTCCGTTCATTTGAAGGGATCTGCTGGAAGTTTCCGATCCATTGATGATAAACCTGCCTTAACCCTGAATTTTGATAAGCATGTGGACGATCAGCTTTTCTATGGGCATGACAAGGTCTACCTCAATAACTCAGTGCAGGATCGGGCGTATGCCAATGAGAAGATCAGTCGCGAACTTTACAATGCTGCGGGCATTCCAACCCCTCGGGCGGCGCATGCCTGGGTGAGTCTTAATGGACGTACGCTTGGGCTCTACGTCATGATTGAAGGCTTCAATAAACGTTTTCTAAGACGGCATTTTGAAGACATCACGGGGAATCTTTATGATGGCGGGTTCGTGCAAGATATTAATTCCGATTTGTCGGTGAATACCGGTAAGAATAAGACGGATAAATCGGATCTCCGGACTTTGTTTCGGGTGTCGGTGGAGCGTGATCTTCGGAAGCGGTTTCAATGGTTGCCCAAGATGCTCGATATGGAGCGGTTTTATACGCTGATGGCGATGGATGTCTTAACCTGGAATTGGGATGGTTATACCTTACATCACAACAACTTTCGATTGTTTCACGATATGAAGGCGGATCGGTTTATTTTCATTCCCCATGGCATGGATCAAATGTTTGAGAAACCGGAAGCGCCCGTTTTTCCACGATTTCGTGGCATACTGGCGAGGTCTGTTCTTGAGCTCCCGTCAGCGCAGCTCAAGTTCTATGACAAGATGAATGCCTTGATGGGCCATGTGTTCTCGGCGGATAAGATTAATCGACGAATTCAGGAGATCACGGGCGTTCTTCAGCCGCTCTTAAGAGAGAAGGCTTTGCATCTTGCCAAGCGGCAGCAAAGTGCGGCGTTGAACCTACAGTATCAAGTCACACGGAGAGAGAGTTTCTTGAAGAAAGAACTCGGAGCTTCTAGCCGTGCTCCCACCTTCGGTCCTCGAGGGTCCCTTCGTATTACTCAGTGGTCTCCGAGGGTGCAGTTCGGTAAACCATCGATGGATCGCGTGAGACAAGGGAGTCAGGAATTCTTGCGCATCACCGCCGATGGTTCGGAGCAGTTGACGATGGGGCGTTGGTCGAGTGCTCTGTCGCTTGCCCGAGGTCGCTATCGTTTCTCCGGTAGAGTTCGAGCGGTCGATGTACGCGTGCTTGCCCAAGATACCAAGGGAGGTGTCGGGTTGCGAGCGAGTGAATCGCAACCGGCGAGTCGATTGAAGGGAACGCATCCATGGAAACCCTTTTTTACCGACTTCGTGGTGGATCGGCCGATGAAAGACGTGGAGTTGATCTGCGAATTGCGAGCTGCGAGAGGCACGGTGCTTTTCGATATGAGCTCACTGATCTTAACGAAACTACCCTGACTGATGGCGTCCAAGAGATTGCACGACTGCTCTGATGTGAGAATCGTTGGTGCGAAAGGAGAGTAATGATTCAACGAGATTACCTGATGCGAATGGTCGAGGAGTTCTTCAAGATGCTAAGCGTCTTGATGGAATCGAAAAAGGGTGGAGATCTCAAAGCCATTGAAACGAATCTCGATTTGGCCGCTGAGACGATCCTAGGGATGGATCGAAAAACTCTTTGTGAGATTGAGCCGGGTCAGTTGAAACAGGAACTAATTCGGTCCGGCTCGACGCATGAGTTTATTGCGCGAGCGCAGGTGATGAGCCGGATCTTGACCGAATCCGCTGAGTTGGCGAAGCGAGAAGGGCGAGAAGGGGATTCGTTAGACCTCTATGTCAAAGCCTTGAATTTGCTACTCGAGACGATCATTGGTGGGGAACCGGTAGAACTTTTGGAATTCACACCACGAATTGAAGGCGTTCTCGATCGTCTCGCTGGCGTCTCGTTTGCTCCAGAAACCTTGATCGGTCTGATGCAGTATTTTGAGCAACAAGGGGAGTACGCCAAAGCTGAAGACCAACTATTCCAGCTCTGTGAAAGCGGAGGTGTGGATGGCGCCATGTCCTCTTTAGCGGAAGGCTTTTATCAGCGATTGTTGGCCCTGCCCGATTCTATTTTGGCCGGAGGCGGTCTTCCTCGTGATGAAGTGGAGTTCGGATTGAAGGAATACCGTCAACGCTTTGCCTTTCGACAAGGATAGCTGCTGGAAGCCAGATTCCTGGCAAGCCTAGGGATGATTTTCGAGGCCGCTGATGCGCAAAAAGGTCGCCGGCAAACCATCCTCGTTGCGGAGTTCTATCGACAGAGGGAGTGCGTCCGGAGGAAAGACGTTGATGGGTTGCCAATCGAGGAGATCCTCGGATTGCTCGAGTTGAAAGGGGTGATCGGTGAACCCTTGGATTTCGAGGGTTATCGAGGTGTTGTTCGATTTCTTGATAGCCACAAATCGGATTGCTTTGGAGCGTTCGAGATCGATGTGAAGAATCGCCGTTCCTGTGGTATTACCAAGGCCGCCGGCGGTATCAATGGCGATGCGGTAGTCTTCGCCACCGGTGGCGTCGAATGAAACGGATCTCCAGGTGCCGTTTGAACCAGTGAACTCGTCTTCGGCAATCAGGCTTAGGTCGCTGAATTGAGAGCCCTGGTAGACTCCAAGCATGGATGGGAAGCTGCTTCCCCTTGTTGTGATTGTGGCGTGACCTGAATCAGGGGCACGCCAGGTCCACCAAACGGATTTTGCGGCTCCGCTGAAGAATGATTGAGAATTGCCATGGCCCGGTTCTCTCGTCTCACTCGTAGCATCAATGTTTGAGGCGTTACTGCTAACTGATTGGCCGGAAAGACGGATGGCGTTTTCGAAGTGGTCGTTGTCTTTGCGGATCTGAAGCGCGACGAAGCCTTGCTCATCACCAAGACTATCGATGGCGATCAGGAGGGACTGTCCCTGGTCAACCGTCAATGAAACAGGGGTGGAATGGTTGAACTCATCGCTCGAAGTCGATCCTAATGGTTCGAGTGTCTGAAGGGCCTCGCCGCCGTAGACAGCTATTCGATGAGGGAAAGAAGTCCCGTCGGTCGTGATCTCAATTTTGTCGGCGATCGGAGAGGTCCACTGCCACCAGACCGAGTGTTTCGCGGGACTACCATCATGGGCTGGTTCGTTGGCTTCGGCGCTCGCTTCTAGATTCGAACCCGAACTCGATGTCCAGAAGCCTTTGAGAATTTGAGCATTCACAATGCTGTCATTGGAATGAGAGGCAGAGCGAAAGAGCGCAGCTTTAGGAGCATAGTGATTGATCGTTGAAGCGTTGTCAGCGGGGGTTTCTGAGTCGGCTGAGGATCCGGTGGCTTCGCCGTTGAAGGAAATATTTGGATTCGAGAAATAGCCGATTTTCCGCCCAAATTGACGAGCCATGATCGTTCGATAGCTGGTGCCTTCCGCGCTGAATATCCATCCGTTAGAATAAGGGAAGAGTCCGGGAGAGCCTTGATCAGAACGGGTGTGATTGGCGCCGAGATTGTGCCCGAGTTCGTGCACTAGGGTGTAGGTGCCGACAAGACTACGGCGAAGGACGATTGAGAAGGCGATTTGGTCTGAAGGGGTGCTAAAGCTCGAAAGCTGAGTGCCTCGCCCAACCCCAGAGCTGTTTGGGGCTTCGATGATCAGAGTCACCAGGTCGGCACCGTGTTCGTCTCGTAGCGCGTGGGCTTGATCGTAGAATCCATCATCAGGTGCTTTGAGTCGATTGAGATCGGCGGATGTCGAGCCTGCTTCTGGTTCGTTGGTCGGGCCGATGTGTACGAGACGTACGCGTGCGTGTATTTGTGAGTTGGCCAGTGCTTCATTGGCATCGGCGATGGCATGCTCAATGAGCGGTCGGAGGCCGGCGAGGCCGCCTGATTGAGCTGCGGCCTCTGGTGAATAGAGAACCATGTGATCAATGATCACCAAATTCTGTTTGGGAGCGGTTGATTGGCTATGGGTAAGAGGCGCCACGAAGGTTAAGAGAATCAGTATGGCGCTCCAAAGGGTGGAAGGTGGTGCATGTCCCGTAGAAAGCGCGTTAGCGCAACGGCCTAGTGGGAGGTATCCGAATAGATTCAAAGGCTTCACTAAAAAACTTTCCTTGTCTTGTCCTGTCAATGTCAGGTTCTATGCTAATAGGTTCTGTCGAATGAACGACGGCATACGTTCAGGTAACTAATAACTTTTCTCTCTGTCAAATGAAGCGAATTTCTAAACGCAAGTGCAGTGGCCTGTCTCGTGCCCTGGCGTTCACTTTAATAGAGCTACTGGTGGTTGTGGCAATTATTGCCATTTTGGCAGGGATGCTACTTCCGGCTCTTGGTAAGGCAAAGGCGAAGGGTAAGGCGATTGCATGTACGAATAATCTTCGACAGTTGATCTTGGCGACGATCATGTATGAGGAGGATAGCAATCGCTTACCGGTCTGTTGGTTTCCTCCTCACAATCTGTGGTATCGAACCCTGCAACCCTACGTGGGGCGGCAAACAAACGAATCAGGACAAGGGGTCTTCATCTGTCCTTCAAGCGTGCAGAAAGATGAGACGGGCGTGATGCGACCAGGTGGATTCTGGGGCTTTCTTGCCTATGCGCAAAACAGTCGGATCAACGCTGGCCGGGCTGACATGGGAATGAGAAATATTCAGGACCCTGTAGGAACGATCATGTTTGCAGACACCGACGGTTGGGATGCTTGTCTGTACTCCGACGATGATGGTACGGCGAACGTGCTTTATCGTCATAGTGGGGGTACGGAATGGAGTTCTAAGACCAAACGACTAACGGTTCGAGCCAATCGAGAAGTACGCTTCGGTAAAGCCAATGCTTCGTTTCTTGATGGTCATGTTGAAGCGGTGAGCGAGGCACCGCGCGAAATGTTTACCGTTGAACGCGAGGCCCCACGAAGCGAGGAACAGCGCTAAAGTGTACTTTATCTGGCTATTGTCGCTGCTCTTCCTTGGTGGCTTGGGTTGGTTGACGCTTAAGAAGCTTCCGTGGTTAGGGCAAATCCTCATTGGTTGTAGTGTCCTCGGTTGTTTGAGTTTGGTCTCGTGGGAGATCTTTACGTCATTCGGTGGGGGGGGCGCTCCGAGGCTTCATCGTTCTCAAGCGGCAGTGGCCTACACCATCGCACAGCAGTTCTTGGGGGACACCGAGGCGAGAAAGGGAACCGTGGTCTTGCTCTTTCCACCTGAGCGGGCGGCTCCCACGGGGGCACTCGATTCGTTTTACGAAGCCTTTGCCCGAGTGATGACTCGATTCCCGACTATCGAGGTGCGGGAGCAGACACTTGATGCGCCGAGCTCTGCGGTTAGAAAGGGAAGCGTCACTGCGGAACAGTTTTCGGCATCCCTTGGATCAGATGAAGGGCTCTTGGCGATTGTGTCTTGGGTGGGATTCCCGGACGGCGCTGAGCGCTTGGCCATGTTTCGCGATATCGAGACCCGGGTTCCTCTGTACGTCTTTGATCCGAGCGGAGGGACGAACTGGTTGAACTCGGTTGAGTCCGGCATCATTCGCGGAGGAGTCGTTCCTTTGGCGTCCAAGGCTCTAAGTGCACCGGCAACCGGCCCGCGGACGCCCAATGTGGTTTTTTCTGAATCCTATCGTATGGTGACTCCTGCGAATTTGACTCGGGTTCTTTCGGAGATCCAGTGAGGGTTTAGTCTCAATGCCTTTGATGAGCTTGTGAGAATTCTTCATCACGGTTGTTTGATGCTACTGGTGCTTTTCGATGTTAGTGGCGATCTGCGAGCTGCTCTTGTTGAGGAAAGCCTCTTGAGTCAGGTGTTTAGGGTTCGCAATGATTCGGGCCTCGAAGAGTACCGAACGTTAGCACTGCGAGGGGAAGCCCCTGCCTTTCGAGCCGTGGTTGCCCGACGATGGCCTTCCGGTATGGTGCCTGTGTATGCTGTCAAGCGAGGGAATGGTATGGTATTGCAGCGCTTCCCGCCTCGCGGTCAGGAAGGACTTGTTGAACCCTTGTTCTTTGGTCTGCCCTGTCGGAACGAGAGAACGGATTTGAACCTTCTTGGACGATGGGAATGCATCGCTCGCCACGCCGACGGTGCTGAGGAATACTTTTCGTGGGATTTGGCAGTGAAGGGAGAGGAGGTGGTCGGGCGTTTTGATATCGATACCGATTTCCGATTTGCCTCGATCGTGAAAGGAGAATGGCGTCCGCCGCGCTTGAAACTTGAGGTGGTTTATATTCGAGCCGAGTATCACTTGTCCGGGGTGCTTGGGCCAGATGGGCTAAGTGGTGAATGGACACACGTGGGGGAAGAAGACGGAGGGACGTGGGAAGCAACACGCGTTGAGAAGGTGCCTGAGCTTTCCTTGAAATCGCTGGTTGCGCTTGTGTCCTATCAACGAGCGGATGGTGAGGTGTGCTTTCGACTTGAAGGCGATGATCCTGGGGACGGGTGGAAACGCGAAAGTCAGAACCTTTGTCGCGTTTGGCGCTAGGAATAAATCGATAGCCGTGATGTGGAGAGCGGAGAAATGGGTTCAGGGTGGGGCGACTTCGATGTGGGGCACTTGGCCGTATTCGTCGATAATTAGTCGGTGGACAATCTTGGAAGGAGTGCCTAGGGTCGGGAATCTCCCACGAATAGATCTTGGTGCCAATACGTCATGAAAAAGAATGCTGCGTTTACCTTAATAGAACTGCTCGTCGTTATTGCAATCATCGCGATCTTGGCCGGAATGCTTCTCCCTGCACTGTCGAAGGCGAAAGAGAAAGGGAAACAGGCAAGTTGCATGAACAACCAACGGCAGATTGGTCTCGCCTCTCGGATCTATTCTGATGACAACGACTCGAAGTATGCCTTTACCTTTCAAGTTCGGGATAACAATGCGTTCCGAAAGGCGTGGTTCAATTTTCTGGCTTCCTATACCCAAACCACGAATATCATGCTCTGTCCTTCACGAAGCAAGCGGTTCGATCAGTTTTATCAGAACTATCCGAGCGATGAGCGAGACAAAGCAGTCTCAAACTATGCAGCCAATTTTCAGCTGGGTGGCTGTGACTGGCCCGGTGTTTGGCCCAAAGACACCTGGCGTCAGCTGAAAGATACGGAAGTGCGTAGTCCTTCCAGTGTGGTGTATCTCACCGATGGAGGATCAAAGCCCGTAAATACGACTGATCCTGAGCGCTGTGTGACACCTCAGTCCGATGAAAAACCGGGATGCTGGATTGTCCATGATCCAGGAGATAGCTCACCGTGTGGAGGGTGTGTGACGGCTGCTGATGGGAATTGGGGTGGGCCGCATCTACGCCACTTGGGGCGGAGTATTGTTCTTTTCGCCGATGGACACGTTGAGACCATGCGGTCTTCGCAGTGGTACTGGGCGGGGACTCCATGGCTGAACCCGAGAGAGGGCGGCAACTAGTTCGCAGTCTTGTTAAGGCTGTTTTTCCGAGTTCTTGTCACATCGATCCAATCGATGTGACAGGCTCATTATTCGATTCCCATGCATCCTTCAATGTCGCGTAGGGTTTTTCCAAGGCGTGAGACCCCGTTTCTCATTTGAATAAGAGCGCGACGAGATGTGATGAATGGATTGAACGAGGCAGAGGCCACTGCAAGTGAAGGGCCGAGGCGACAGGATGGGGCGTGGAAATCTAGTTTCTGGAGCCTTTTCGTCACTCAATTCCAAGGAGCCTTTAGCGACAACGCGTTCAAGTTCGTTGTGATGTTCTTAGTGATGGCCGGGATGTCGCGTGATGAAAAAGATGCGTTGGCTCCAGTTATCGGAGCGGTCTTTGCCTTGCCCTTTATTCTCTTTTCAATGATAGGAGGAATGCTCGCGGATCGGTACAGCAAGCGAACTATCGCGGTTACCACCAAGATCGCTGAGGTGGGAATTATGGCGCTGGCCGTTCTCGGATTGTATACCAACCAGATTTGGCTCCTGATCGTCGTTGTGTTTTTAATGAGCACTCAAAGTGCTTTTTTTGGTCCCTCGAAGTATGGTTTGCTTCCAGAGATGCTCCCGGAGTCGAGGCTTTCCTGGGGCAACGGCTATATCAGTCTGGGGACCTTCGTCGCCATCATTCTTGGAACGGTGGTTGCTGGGCAGCTTTCAGAACGCTTCGTCGATGCGCTCTGGATTCCTGGTAGCTTGTTGGTTCTCTTGGCTGTGATAGGATTGGGGACGAGTCTAGGGATCAAGAAACTTCCGGCGGCGAACCCAAGCCGTCCGATTCGTATCAATTTTCTCCCTCAGGTGGCGGCGCAGATTGGACTGATTCGTAAAGATCGTTCTTTGTTCCTAGCAATCATTGGCGATGCCTATTTTCTGTTCTTGGGAGCAATGATTCAGTTGACAGTTCTCTTCTATGGAAAGGAGTCGCTCGGTTTGGCGGATAGTCAGATTAGTTATCTGATGGGAGCCTTGGCCATCGGAATCGGGTTGGGGAGCTTTCTGGCTGGTTACTTGTCTGAGGGAAAGATTGAGTACGGTCTCGTACCTCTCGGCGCTGTCGGGATGACCTTGTCCTGTTTTGTGATGGCGTTGCCCGGGGCCGATTTCCAGCGTGTTTTTCTTACCTTGGTTGTCTTGGGTGTTTCCGGTGGATTCTTTGTGGTGCCTTTAGCGGCTATGATTCAACACAGACCTGACCCCAAGGAAAAGGGCTCGGTGATTGCGATTGATTCGATCATGGCCTTTGTCGGGGTATTCGTCGCTTCAGTTATTTACTATGGGTACAAGCAGGGTCTAGGATTCACCGATCTAGAAATCTTCTTTGCCTGCGGCCTGACGACGCTCTTGGGAAGTGCCTATGCCATATTCCTGATGCCCGATGCATTGCTGCGGTTCATTCTGCTCGGGTTCACGCACTCGATCTACCGTATTAAGATACTGGGGCGGGTGAATGTTCCTGAACGAGGCGGCGCATTGTTGGTCTCGAATCATCTCTCCTTTGTTGATGCCTTGTTATTGCAAGCGTCGATGGATCGGCCGATCCGGTTCATTATGTATCGAGGATTGTACGAACAGTGGTATCTGAAGCCCTTCGTTAAGTTGTTCAACGTCATACCCATTTCGTCGCAGTCAAGACCCAAGGAGCTTCTAAAGTCCCTGAAGGACGCAACGAAGGCGATTCAGGACGGGCATGTTGTTTGTATCTTCGCCGAGGGTCAGATTACGCGAACGGGGCAGCTCTTGCCTTTTAGACGGGGCTTTGAGCGGATCATGAAAGATGTTGATGCGTCGATCATTCCGGTGAATCTAGATGGTCTGTGGGGAAGTATCTTTAGTTTTGATCGTGAACGTTTTGTTTGGAAATTGCCGCGTTCGATCCCTTATCCCGTAACGGTCAGCTACGGGGTGCCCATGCCTTCAAGCGCTCAGCCACAAGAAGTGCGCCGTGCGGTCCAGGAGCTTGGATCTGAAGCTTGGGCACTGAGAAAGAATCGGATGAGATCGATTCCGGCGGGATTTGTACAGTCGGCGCGCTGGCATCCTGCTCGGGCCTTTCTGGCTGATGCGAAAACGGACGGTCTTGGCTTCGGTTCGGCCTTGGTGATGTCGCTTTTTTTGGCTCTGCGCTTGAAGTCCGTGGTGGGAAATCAGGAGAAGGTCGGCCTGCTGGTGCCTCCGTCAATCGGTGGGGCCTTGGTGAACTTTGCTGCTTGGTTTCTTGGCAAGGTGCCAGTCAATCTCAACTACACGCTATCCGTTGATGGGATCGAGTCGTGTATCCAGCAATGTCGCGTGACTAAGGTGGTCGCTGCTCGGCAGCTGATGGAGCAGCTAAAACTGGAATTAAGGACGCCCGTCGTTTATCTCGAGGATTTGGCGAGGGCGCCCAGTGTTGGCGAGCGACTTATGTCGATCGGAACAGCCCTGTTCTGTCCCTATCGCTTATTTCGATTTGTCCTCGGTGCATCACCCCTGCCGAAGCTAGATGATGTCGCTACCATCATTTTCTCGAGTGGGAGTACTGGGGAGCCTAAGGGAGTCGAACTGACTCACTACAACATTGTTTCCAACGTTGAGCAACTAACCCAAACATTCAGTTTATCAAAGAAGGATTCGTTTCTTGGCGTGTTGCCGTTCTTCCATTCATTCGGTTTTACCGGAACGATGGTGATGCCGGCACTGAGTGGTTTGCGGGCGGTGTATTATCCCAATCCCTTGGATGCTCGAACGATTGGTGGACTTGTTGCTAAACATCGTGTCACCTTCCTCTTGGCAACACCGACTTTCTTGCAGATTTACATGAGAGGGTGCACGCCGGAACAATTCGGAAGTGTGCAGTTCGCGATGGTGGGGGCGGAAAAGCTTTCGGATCGTGTGGCGCGAGCTTTCGAAGAGCGCTTTGGGGTGCGGCCCTTGGAAGCCTTCGGGTGCACGGAATGTTCTCCAGGCGTGACCGTGAACACGCGGGACTATCGGAACACAGGGGTCTATCAGGTCGGTGGGAAACAGGGCAGTATCGGGCACCCCCTGCCAGGGATGAGCGTTCGGATTGTGGATCTCGACAGTGGTGACTTTATAACCGACGATCAATCGGGACTTCTACTCGTTAAAGGACCGAATGTCATGAAGGGGTACTTGGGTCGGCCGGAGAAAACGGCTGAAGTCTTGAAAGATGGGTGGTACTCCACGGGAGATGTTGCTGCGATTGATGGCGACGGATTCTTGCGAATTACGGATCGGCTGAGTCGCTTCAGTAAGATTGGCGGTGAGATGGTGCCGCACATCAAAGTGGAAGAGATACTGCAGGATTTAGCCGATCGAGATGACACGGTGTTTGCCGTGACAGGCGTTCCTGATGAGAAGAAGGGGGAACGATTGATCGTTCTTCATACACTCTCTGAGGAACAGATGGCCAGTTGCGTCGAGAGGCTTGGTTTGGTAGAGATTCCGAATCTTTGGAAGCCGCGCAAGGATCAGTTTTTTTCCATCAAGGCCTTGCCCTATTTAGGTACAGGCAAGCTTGATCTGAAGAACGTTCGATCCATGGCATGTGAACTTGCCGGCTGAGATTGCTGGGGATGAGTGGCGACAGGAGATCTTTTTTCTTTTCAGGCCGTGCTGATCAACGATGATCGTCTTCCATATCCCATGAACAGAATTAGCATCCGATTACTAGGGTTGATCCTTTCTCTGGCTTGCATAGCCGTATCTGCCAAGGCGCCAAACATCGTATTGGTCATTACCGATGATCAAGGATACGGTGACTTGTCCTGTCATGGAAATCCGGAGCTAAAAACCCCCCATATCGATCGCCTTCACTCCGACAGCGTGCGATTGACGGATTACCATGTGGCCCCAACCTGTGCGCCAACCCGTAGTGCCCTGATCACGGGCCACTGGACGAATCGAACCGGAGTCTGGCATACGATTATGGGGCGATCGATGCTTCGGGCCAACGAAGTGACGATTGGTACGATGCTGGGTGAGGCAGGCTACGCGACTGGCATGTTTGGCAAATGGCATTTGGGGGACAATTACCCTTATCGTCCTGAAGATCGCGGTTTTCAGGAGGTGCTTCGGCATGGGGGCGGCGGTGTGGGACAGACTCCTGATTATTGGGACAATGCCTATTTTGATGGGAGCTATTGGCACAACGGCATTCCAGAACCGGCGAAAGGCTTTTGCACCGACGTTTTTTTTGATTATGCCATCGATTTCATTGAGTCGAAGAAAGACGGGGATGATCCGTTTTTTGTCTACCTTTGTACTAACGCTCCTCATGGCCCGATGCATTCTCCTGAGGCAAGCAGTCAACCGTATCAGCATTTGGGTAAAGGGATTGCCAATTTCTACGGAATGATCGCGAACATTGATGACAACGTGGGGCGCATGCGGTCCTACTTGCAGAAGAATAATTTGGAGGAAAATACCATTTTCATTTTCACCACGGACAATGGCACGTCGTCTGGAGATAAAATTCACAACAACGGAATGCGAGGCCGAAAGGGGAGTGAGTATGATGGGGGGCATCGAGTTCCATTTTTTATTCGTTGGCCGGGAGGGGGACTTACGGGAGGGCGAGATGTCTCTATGATTACCTCTTATGTGGACATTGTGCCAACGCTCCTAGACCTTTGTGGTGTGCGGGCGCCGCAGTCTGTAAAATTCGATGGGGTGAGTCTTCGCCCCTTACTCTTCAACAATGGCCTTGAATCCTGGCCAGATCGCATTCTGGTGACCGATTCGCAGCGGGTTCGAGATCCAATAAAATGGCGGAAAAGCAGTGTGATGACGGATCAGTATCGATTGATCAATGGCAAGGAGCTCTATGACATCAAGGTTGATCCGGGACAGAAACGAGATGTTGCTGCGAAGCACTCTGGTGTCGTGAAACGATTGCGAGATTTTTATGACGAATGGTGGGCTGAGCTAGAACCGACCTTTTCTGAAACGACCGAAATCTATCTTGGGCACCCCAAAGCCAACCCAGTCCGCTTGACCAGTCACGATTGGATCGCCAATGGGAGTACTCCTTGGAATCAGCGGTCCATTCGCAATGCTGAAAAACGTCCTTCTAATACCGGCTTCTGGGCGGTGAAAGTGATTGAATCAGGGGAATACGAAGTCGAACTCCGACGTTGGCCTCGAGAAATTGATCATCCGATATCGGCGTCACTTTCTCCTGGAGCTGCCGTTCCGGGTGCGGATGCATTTAGGACGGCGCCAGGGAAATCCTTTCCGGCTGTTGAAGCAGCCCTCATTCTCGGAGGCAAATCGATGAAGAAACGGATCGCAGCGGGTGACACCTCCGTGACCTTCCGAGTTCAACTTGAGCCGGGCAATGACGAGCTGTGGGCAAAGTTCATCGATACTTCAGGGCAAGAAATGGGGGCCTTCTATGCCTACGTGCGCAAACGCTAAGCACAGATTGCAATCCGAGACATTTAACCAGACATTTGGTCGACACCTTCTCGCTGACCTAGCGGGAAGGTAGTTTGACGTCGAAATTCTTCTCGTAGCCTTTGTGCCAATTCTGAGTCCAGAGTTCGCGCAAGTCGGCGCGGGCCACATGGCCGTCGGAATAGGCTAGGTTGGTTCCTTTGTTGTGGCGGTCGACGAAGAACCGTCGGGTTCCATTGTCCGATTGTTCCCCTGATAGATTACTTGGAGGGGCATCGCCAGATCGAGGCCATCCATCTACCCAATTTCCGTCGCCGTAAAGGGGCACCTCGGCGGTCGCGTTAAAGTATTGTCCGTAGTATTTGGCCCATTCTTCGGGAGACTTTGGTTCGTAGTAACTTCCCTGAGGCCATTGCATCCAAGAATTGACGGTATAGCTTCCCTCGGCCTTTGATTTTCCAAATCCGCCCCAATGGAAACTCCAATTGCGTTTGTTTGCACCGCGGGAATCGCCTTCGGCGCGTTCGGTGACCGTCGGGCAAATGATGGTCTTCATAGAACCTTCATAGGCGGCTTGTGGATCATCTGCGTAGCGACTATCGCCCATGTAAGGAGCGATCGCATGAAACCAGTAGGGCTTGCCAGGGCCGAGGACAGGAAGAACTCGATCCTGATGATCGTCGGCATAGAGGATGGTTGCGAGGCCCATCTGCTTTAAATTTGAGGTGCATTTGATGGCTTTTGCTTTCGCTTTTGCCTTACCAAGAGCAGGGAGAAGCATTCCGGCTAGTATCGCTATGATGGCAATCACAACGAGGAGTTCGATGAGGGTAAAACCCTTCGACGAGAAGTAGCGATGGTTCATAATGGGAACCCTTACAGGATTGAAGGGCGCCGACAAGTCGGATTTTCCGCGCTTTAGGGCCGAGGGGCCGGATTGGCCATCGGCTGCCAACTGGGAATGAGAAGAGCTTTGTGCCTAGTGGGACAGAACTGCATTTGACGGAAGCACGAGCCTTCGTCGGGACATAAACGCGATGAGTTGGGGGAAAGCAACGATGAATGCGGCGACGACCAGATCAATTCGACTCGTTCCCAGCACGATTCCTCCAACCATGAGAATTCCGGCAAGGATAGGTATGATGAGATCGAATTTCTTTGAGGCGGCACAGAATGCCCAGCTGACAATTACCGCGAAAACTCCGAGATCCCAGCCAGGAACGAAGACGGCGGCGGCAATGAAAAGGGGCAGCGGAACGAAAAGCGTGCGACGCGAAAGGACGAGATATGCTTGAATGAAGAACGACATGACCGCGATCGCAATGATTGTCAGGAGGACCAATTTGCCAGCGTCTGGGCTTTCTGCGCGAACTAAGGTTCCCCAACGAACCAACGTTGCTAGTGCAATCAAACATCGGATGAGGTCGGCCCAGTTTGGCCAGTAGCTGGTTATTGCTCGTGCCGAAGGCGCCCAGGTTAGTCGTTTTGCTTCACCGCTACGGCGAATCATTATCGTCGAAATCAAGGGCGTCCAAAGAAGAACGCTGGCGATAGCGGGCCAAACCCACGATGATGTCATTGGTGATTCTGTTCTCTTGCGAGTAGCTTATGCACTTGGTCAATCGTCCGAAGGGAGACACTAATGTCGCCTTTGGATTTTTTCAAGGAAGTTGATTGGCTCGATTCTTTTCCGGATCGTTGACTTGCTCGGCGGCGAATGTCTTGAATAATCGTGCTTGTGAGCAAGGTTGCAATCGTTACTGGGTCATCAAGAGGGATTGGGCGGGGAATCGCGCTGTCTTTGGCTGGTGTTGGCTATAGTCTAGTCATCAATTACGCGGGGAACGCTTCTGCGGCCGCGTCTACCGTGGAAGCTTGTCTCGTGGCAGCCAAGGAGAACGGGTATGAGATCGATGCGATTTCCGTTCGGGCCGACATTGGAGATGCTACAGCTAGGGAATATTTACTACAGGAAACTCGAAACCATTTTGGCCGTCTAGACCTGCTCGTCAACAATGCGGGGATTACTTCTATTGGGAGGGCCGATCTCTTGGATGCGACGGAAGAGGCCTTTGATACCTTGATGGGGGTGAATCTGAAAGGGCCGTTTTTTCTAAGTCAGGCCGCCGCCCGGTGGATGATTGACGAAACGAGCAAAGATCAAACGCTTCATCCAAAAATTGTGACCATTAGTTCGATCAGTGGCTACACCGTTTCGGTCAATCGGGGTGACTATTGCATGGCGAAGGCCGCGCTCGGGATGATGACGAAGCTCTTTGCTGTCCGCTTGGCCGAACACGGGATCAATGTGTATGAAATCTGCCCCGGAATCATTGCCTCAGATATGACGGCTCCAGTGAAAGAAAAATATGATCGACTGATTGGAGACGGCCTAACTCCGATTCGCCGGTGGGGACTTCCGGAAGATGTCGGGCAAGCGGTGGTTGCGATTGCGGATGATCAGTTTAGGTTCAGTACGGGTGAGGTTTTCAATGTCGACGGAGGCTTTCATATCCGTCAACTATAAGGCGTTGTTGATGATGGTGTTTAAATCGAAATGAGTGAGGCAAGACAAGACTCGTTGATTCAGAAAGTTTGGAGTGGGGACCGTATCAGTGCTTCGGAGGCGCGGGCTCTTTACGATCTCCCTCTTGAGGAGTTAGGGGCACTAGCTGATCGACGCCGGATTTTGGCGAAAGAGAAGGCTTTCGACGGACGGGGGAATGAGGTGGTGACCTTCATTGTTGATCGCAATATCAACTACACCAATGTCTGCAATGTCTATTGCAAGTTCTGTGCATTTTATCGGACTGAGAAAGACGACGACGCCTACGTGATCTCATTCGATGAGCTCGATCAGAAGATTCAAGAGACGGTTGATCTCGGGGGGACGCAGATTCTCATGCAAGGAGGGCATCATCCAAAATTGTCGCTTCAGTGGTATTTGGATCTATTGAGCCACATACGAGAGACGTTTCCCTCAATAAACATTCATGCCTTTAGTCCCAGCGAATTCATTCATTTTCAGGAGGTTTTTGATATGCCACTGGAGGATCTCTTGGTGAAGTTCAAAGATGCTGGACTTGGATCGATTCCTGGGGGTGGGGGAGAAATCCTTGTGGACCGGGTCAGAAACCGCATTTCGCCTCTGAAAGCGATGACGGATGATTGGTTGGAAGTCATGAATGTGGCTCATCGTATTGGTTTGAAATCCTCGGTGACGATGATGTTTGGCCACGTCGAAACCGTTGAGGAGAGGATCGAGCACCTTGATCGGGTGCGAAAGCAACAAGATGCGAGTGGTGGCTTTACCGCCTTCATTGCCTGGACTTTTCAGGCGGACAATACTCGGCTAAAGGCTGAACCGGTGGGAGCCAGTGAGTACTTACGGATGCAAGCGCTCAGTCGGATTTACCTGGACAACATTCCAAACATCCAGAGCTCATGGGTGACGCAGGGACTTGAGATCGGGCAAGTCGCTCTTAAATATGGCGCGAATGATCTTGGTAGCATCATGATCGAGGAGAACGTGGTCAGCCAGGCGGGGACCACCTTCCAAATGACGGTCGCTGATATGCAGCGATTGATAAGCGATGCTGGCTACGAGCCGATCCAGCGTGACAATTGGTATCGGCCCGTTAAATTAGAAAATGCCCAGGGATTTGGGTGATTCCAGTTGCGGGACCTCAACGGCTCGTTCCAGAAGGGGAAAAAAGGTCGCTTTTGTTTTGATATTGCATTCCGTCCTTGACCGTTGGCTGTAGGAAGGTAAACGAGATGGGTGTTCCCCAACTCATGCTGTTTGGTTCGGTCGTTCTCTTGGCTTACTAGATCGCGTGAGGGGGCGGATTCCTGTCTTTGAAAGCGAATTTATGTTAATGCATCTGATTCAACGGTTTAAAGCCTTCTCTGGGGTGGTCTTGATGGGGGCCATGTTGGTGCCTTCGGCGGTGGACGCGCAGGAGAAGAAGCTGTTAGTTGTGACGGTAACGAAGGGGTTTCGGCACAGTTCTATTCCGACGGCTGAGGCGGTCTTAGGATCTCTGGCTGAGCGGCATGCCTCGTTCGCGGTTGAGTATGCTCGAACGGACGATGAGATCGCCCAGAAAATGGCTCCGGACCAGCTTGAGACGTTTGATGGAGTGATCTTTGCCAACACGACAGGGGAGCTTCCCATACCGGACAAGGAAGCGTTCATGGATTGGATCAAGGCGGGGCATGGCTTTGTGGGCATGCACTCCGCGTCAGACACCTTTCACCAATTTCGTCCTTACATCGAGATGATTGGTGCCGAATTCTTGACTCATGGACCACAAGTAGAAGTGGACGCCGTCAACGAAGACCCTGAACATGCTGCCTGCCAGCATTTCGGATCTCACTTCAAGGTCTACGATGAGATCTATGTGATGAAGAGCTTCGATCGGGATCGGGTTCACGGGCTTCTCACCCTTCATAATCATCCAAACTCTAAAATGCCAGGCGACCATCCCATTGCTTGGTCGAAGTCCTATGGTGAAGGGCGGGTTTTCTACACGTCGCTCGGGCACCGAGAAGACATTTGGACAGACGCCGATTATCAACGCCATATCATCGGTGGGATTCTCTGGTCGCTTGGATTGGCAGAAGGATCTTCGGCGCCCGTGGATCAACGCTACCAGGTGGGCAAAACCGAGAAAGAGGCGGGGTTTAAGCCGCTATTCAACGGCGTAGATCTCGAAGGGTGGAAGTTGCGTCACGACGATGGCCCGGCGAGTTGGGATGTCCAGAATGGGATGCTCGTTAACACCATCAAAGACGGAGAACACGGCACTGATCTGATCTCTGTAGACTCATTCCGAGATTTTACCGTTCGGTACGAATTTCAGGTTCCGAAAGGCAGTAACAGTGGGTTCTATCTCAGAGGAAGGCACGAGATTCAAATCCTGGAAGATGCTGCCGGTCGGAAGCTGGCTGATGGGGGCAATGGAGCCATCTATAGTCTCAAGCCTGTAGATATTTTTGTCTCTCGCAAGGCGGGGCAATGGCAGGAGGCTGAAGTAACGATCGTGGACGATCGAGTGAGCGCTTTTCTCAATGGGGTCAAGGTCCACGACGACGTTGAAGTCAATCGTGCTACGGGCGGAGAGCTGGATTCCAATCTCGATCAACCGGGGCCTGTGATGCTTCAGGGGGACCACGGTGCCATTGCTTTCCGTAATATCCGTATCAAGGTGCTTGAATAAGCACTGAGGGGCTCGTCGAAGTTTTTAAGATCGAAATTAAATAAATTTGGCAACATGGCGTCTATTGAAGTGGAGCTAGAGTTGTTGCCGGTAACATGCTTGCGCTAAGGCGTTATGAACCAAGTTGATTCATCACTACCATTTAATCGTCGCGACTTCCTTAAGGGAGGATCGCTCAGCTCCATGGCCGCTCTCGTTGGAGGGAAGCTTGTCACGGCTCCCGATAGCGTCCTCGCTCAGGAATCAACGAAACCAATCGGTCCTCCGGTAAGGTTTGGGATAATTGGCTGCGGATATCATGGTCGTTTGGTGATTGGAACTTTAGCTGTTTTGCCAAATGCACCGATTGTCGCTCTTTGTGACAGCTACGGTGCGTTCTTGAGGCGAGCAGGCCGTTCGGCTCCCAAAGCTGCGAAATACGAACAGTACCAAGACCTTCTCAACGACGAAAATGTAGATGCCGTCATCGTTTGTACGCCCACCCATCAACATGCCAAGATCGTAAAAGATGCGCTAGCGGCTGGAAAGCACGTCTATTGTGAGGCGCCCTTGTCAAACTCAGTCGAGGAGGCTCGAGAAATCGCGTTGGCCGCGCGTAAACACCCACGGCAGTACTTTCAGGCAGGGTTACAGAATCGGTCGGATTCACAGCGGCACTTTCTTTTGGATTTCATTCGAACCGGATCTTGGGGGAGAACAGTACAGACCCGGGCTCAATGGCATAAGAAAACCAGTTGGCGGAGGACGGCTCCGACCAACAAGCGGGAGCGTGAAATCAACTGGCGGTTGGATGAAAAACTAACCACTGGATTGGTTGGTGAAATTGGGATTCATCAGATTGATGCAGCGAGTTGGTTCTTGCGAAAACGCCCCGTAGGAGTTCATGGATTTGGTTCGATTCTTCACTGGAACGATGGTCGAAAAGTGCCTGATACCGTACAGGCCATGATTGAGTTTCCGAGCAATGTGCGGATGATGTATGATATCACCTTGGCCAATTCGTTCGATTCGGAACATGAAGTTTACTACGGAACCGCTGCGGCTTTAATGGTTCGAGGAGCCAAGGCTTGGATGTTCAAGGAACCGGATGCGCCTCTCTTGGGGTGGGAGGTCTATGCCTTGAAAGAAAATTTCCATAAAGAAATCGGCATTGCCCTCTCAGCTGATGCAACGAAGTTGACGACGGTTACGGGTAATCGTGATGGCGGGGAGCAAGACAAATACACGAACACGCCTCTCTATTACGCATTGGAGGCCTTTGTGCATAATTCACATGTCCATCGTTCCGGTGTGGAAGATTTTGTGATCAGCTTCGGTGATGATGATCCGGAAGCTTTAGCAGACTATTTGGAAGGGTTATCGGATTCTAAGATGCCTGCAGCGGACTATAAAGTTGGCTATGAAGCCACCGTGACGGCATTGAAGATTAATGAAGCCATTGTTGGTAAGAAGGCCATCGCCTTTGAGGACAAGTGGTTTGATCTTGGTTAAGATCGAGATTGTTGAAGCAGCAGAAATTTTTTTTGGAGTTTAAAGAGATGAATGGTTTAAGAAATTTGACAGTGAGAAGCGCTGGCGTCGCCTTGGGTATCCTTTTGACTGCGACGACCTTGCTTGGTGCAGAGTCGGTGCGCTATCAGGGTGTCCCTCGAGGAAGTAGTGTCAAAATCGATGGGACCTCTACGGTTCACGATTGGACCGTTGAAGGGAAATTAATCGGTGGTTCCATGATCGTTGATGGTGAGTTTCCCTCGGATCTTAGTGTGTCGACTGTTCCGGAACTGACGTCACTTCCCACAGTAGGTGTGAAAATTCCGGTGACATCGCTCAAAAGTGGAAAGTCGACGATGGACAATGTGATGCATGGTGCGATGAAGCACACGAAGCATCGCATGATTGACTACAAGTTGACCAAGATGACTCCGTCGGCAGCCGAGCGGCAGTCAGGAGACCCATTGCGCTATGATGCTGAAGGTACTCTGACTGTGGCTGGAGTCACCAAGCCAATTAAGATGCCTGTTGAACTGGTTGGCCACGGCGATGGCGGATTGAAGATTTCGGGCAAAGCGAAGGTCAAGATGACCGATTTCGGAATCAAACCTCCGGCCCCTAAGATAGCCTTGGGCCTCATTAAGACGGGCGATCAAGTGGATATCACCTTTGAGTGGGTTACCAAGAAACGGGTGAAGAAGTAGTCCGGAATTAAGACGATTTGAAAAGGGCGCCTTCTCTGAAGGCGCCCTTTTTTGATATCGAAGGGCTCGGCTGGGGAACGAATGAGAGTTGGGGGATTCTTGATGTGGCCTCTATCTGGGCTATTTGTGGTCAAAAAGACCTTTCGTCACAGCCTCGGCCTAGGAATCCAGCATCGAACACGAGAGCGGTACGATTCATACTCTGCGCCAAATTTTCGACTCAGATCGTTTTCTTCAATAGGGCGGATAATAAAATGCCATGCGAGTCCCCCGACCACGCCGTAGATCGCTATCGGCCATGACCCGAAGAAGAGAGCGAGTGAAAGAATTTGTCCGACACCGGCAACTGCCATTGGGTTCCGAATAAAGGCGTAAGGGCCTCGTAAAACCAATTTGTTCGTAGCGTCTAGAGGCAGTGGTGTACCTTCCCCCCACGACACCATGAAATAGGCACTTGAAAGCCCTAAGAGACTGAACAAGAGGAAAAGGATTCCAGTGGGAACCGGCAATGCGACTTCAAAATCGGCAAGTCTCTGCGTTGCCCACAAGAGAATGAATGGCAGTATTCCCAAGAAGATCGACCAAAAGCTCACGATTTGGACCAGGGTCTTCAACCCATTCACCCAGACCGAACGCGAAGATGCGCTTCTCATGAAAGCGAAGGGGTAAACCAGAAAGATATTGAAAATCAAACCAAAGACCATTGTCAACGTGGGCACAACGCCATCCAATCCAGAGATCGACGCGTTGATACAAAATAAGGTCGCATAGGCAAATGCTCCCAAGATAATGAGTCCCAGATCTCGACTAGTCACATAGGAACGAATGAGCGAGAGCAAGCCCAACAAGATCAGATCCGGAACTAGTAGATTGAAAAACGCTTCCCTATTAATCGATGAGTATGAAAACATGCCGTAGACCTCTCCCGAAACACTGATCTCGATCCACCAGAGAAAAATGAGGGCCGACTGAAAAATATAAGCGGTATTAATCAACATGACAGAACGAAGAGAAGGGTTGGCGTGGCGGTGAGTGGGATCTATTTCTGGAGGGGGCACTCTCAAGTCGATACCGCTCGGAAAACTCTCTGGGAATCGAGTCTGGCCCAAGAAGACGGCTGTTGAAACGAATCATTGGTCCTTATCAGAGCGGGCTTAAGCGTTCGGCGTCTTTCCTTCAGGTTCTTGACCGGAATCCATCTTGGAGTGGGACAGAATATTCACGATCTTTCCATTCGGATCCCTCAGAAAATAACGCGTTACGCCCCAGGGTTCCACTGTCAACGGATAAACAATCGGAAGCCCCAAGCTCTCTGCCTCTTCGTAGCTCTTCCGGACATTCTCTACTTCGATCGACACGTCTGGAAGAAGGGACTCATCCGAATCTGGACGGGCGACGGTGACCTGGGCGCTGGGGTTGGCAGGGGAGGCAAACGTCATCACCCAGCCCTGATCCATAACGAGATCCAGCCCGAGAAAATCCCCGTAGAAGGCCTGATTCCCCTCAAGATTCTTCGATCGGATGTCGGGTACAATACGTTTGATTTTCATTTTCTAGTTCTCGGTGTTCTATGCTGAATATTCCTCAAGGGGCATGGTTCTTCCGTGCCGAGAGTATCTGCGAAGAGATTCAAATACCTGTCTCAATCCCACCTCGTCACATCTTGCCTTCCTTTTCTCACATCGTAGTGAAAACTGCCGTTTCAACAATCCTAATGCCGATAGGCGTCATGGGTACAGCGTTGGCTTTCAGTAATCAATTCTGCGATTCGGTTGTAATGTAGGGGATCATGAAGTGGTTCGGGCTGTGTCTGCGATCGCCAGCGAGAATCGCTCTTAGGCTTATCAGAGGAAGAGGATTCCGTTTTCTGATTTGCTCATGGCTAGTCGCCTTGTGGGGAGCCGTAACGATGGATCCGCTATACGAGGCTTTGGCCGCTTCACTTCTGCGAAGTCATGCGTTTCAATAGAACGGTGATGAGCCGGTTTTCTCACTCCTAGACGACGCTCTTGAGGGCGGCACCTTCTTTGGGGAGGTTTCAGGGGCCGGTAAACGGCTCGTTTCGTTTCCTATTGGAAAAAGGTTGAGAATGCTCGGAAGATCGATGAGATTGGACCGTATGCTCAAGAACGCTGCGACATTTCAAGGGAAGAGGCAGTGCCTTGTTAGTCTTCGGTCCCAATGAGTTCATGGTATAATGAAGAGCCAGCGCCTTCAGAAGAGCGCCATCCTGGCGTTTGGAATAGCGGTTTCAGTCGCAGTGTTGGTGTTGTCGTTTCCCGCTCACGATAGGGGCGCATCATTTCGAGGGAAGTCCATCGAAACTTGGACCCACGAACTCAGTCTTTTCCTTGTCCCGAAGTATAGCTCTGGCCCGTCAATTGCCCCCCCATCTTCTGGTCCGCGTCAAGCCATTAGGTACTTCGGAGCAGACGCCGTTCCCTATCTTCTCGAAGTATTCGATCGCCATGACAGTAAGGCGGCGAAGCAGATCCGATTGGTGTTAAAAGAATTTGGAATCGTACTGCCCAATCGCTTGGCTCGTTGGATCGAGCCTCGTGCTTGGGATCCAAGTCCCGCGCTTGAGGGCTTTTCCTGCTTAGGCATTCAGGCGGAAATTGCCGTTCCTCACTTGGCAGAATACTTAAGCTCGGGATCGAGATATCACGAAGCAGCTAGTGCGCTCGGATTGATTGGTCCTCCTGCCTTGCCAGCCTTGCTCCGGGGGCTAGCGAATTCAGATCCGAAAGTCCGAAGGCAAGCGGCAGTGGGACTTCAGATGCTTAGTCCTGCAGCCGATCACGTGATAGTGGAATTCCTCAAAGAACTCGATATCGAATGCAATCCAAGGAACAGTTGGAGCAATCGTTCAGTGTTCTATTTGACCGCAAGTCAAAGAACCCAAGATTGGCACCAATTCCTGGCTTACCCCGAGCTTGGAACGGTGATTCGAAACATCCCTATCACTCAGATTACGAACGCAGTCGAGAAGAGTCTTAAAACGTTTGATTCTGAAGAGGTCGTTGCCTCGACGGAATATCAATCGACAGAGGCATTCTATCAGCTGGTAGAGGCTTCTGAAGTTCTAAAAAACGGGATAGGTCCGTCAGCTCAAATGTCAGCCTTCTTCGATAAGCTGGCTCAAGCCAAGATCAAGTATCCGGATCGGATCTACTCCTTTGAGATTCTTAGACTCCAGGTTCTGCTAGCCCATGAGCGCTACGACGAAGCGGATCCTGTAATCGGCTACTTAGAAAGGAATGCTGGGGAGTCTTGGATAAAATGGAGGGATTTGGCGTTCGTTCTGGTGGAGCGTCGACCGCGAGAGCGGCAAATATGGGAATCAGCCATTGAAGCGGTGGAGAAAGCCCTCAGCCTACGCAATCGAATAGATTCCTCTCTCTTAGTTCTCGCACGCCGAGTCTACGGCGGAGCAGGCGTCGATAGTTCAAGAATGGAAGAAATCGAGAGGTTAATGAAGGGGACATTCACGCCCCATCCATTCTATGCTTCTCCACTCAGCAATCTTGTGAACTGACTGCAAAGCCTTGGCATCTTTCGGTAGCGCGATCAAAAAAGAGAGCATTGGAAATTCCCCGACTCTAGGAGACTGGGGGCTTATCTTCAGGGTCATTCCTTAAATCTTCATCAAACTAAGGATCCAGTCATCTTCCAATCGTGCCTCAAATCGAGGAGGAATAAAATTGTGGCTTGAGGGCTGGTGCTAACGGGTTCCCTCGGGCGGAGACTACAAGCGTGGAATGTAGCGAAATGGTGGGATTAACCACTATTCCAGAACTTCGATAGGAATGCTTCAGAGATGAGGTGTTGAGTCAGAACTTGATGCTGCTCAGCTCGCCCATTGCGGTCAAGCTGAGCTGATTGAGTTCAGCGGTTTTGCCTTCGGTGTACAACTGTTGAACTGTGACGCCGAACGTTTCAGCGAAGATCCGTTTCCAAGTGTGGTTTGCTGGACCTTTTTTCCAAAAATCGATCATTCGCTGAAAACCCACTTCACGGCAGGCAAAGAGGACCATTGCCGTCGACGTACCATAGTTCACTTCCGCGTTATCATAGTGCTCCATCTTGGGGCCAAAATCTTCGACCTTGGCATGCCGGAGTTGGGCGGTTTGAAAGTAGTTTGAAACCTGCTCAAATTCGTTGAGATACATCGATTCAAGAACGGCTGCCGTGCCTTCAATTAGCCATTTAATCCGGAACTCCTCATTCATTTTTGGAGTCCAGAAGCGCTGGTAAACGTGGAAGTATTCATGGGCGATCACCGATAGTCGATGAGGGTGATCCTGTTCGAGTTCGTTCAGATCGATCTCTAGCACCATGAGGGTTCGTTCGACGCCGTCTGGCTCTATTCGGGCACTGACGTATTGTCCGCGTTGAAGTGTTTGACCCTGGATCGTGGGTGCATCATCAGAGGAAGGCCAGGCAGTGATATCGATATCAAAGAAGCCAAGGTGGGGTGTTAGATTACCCATCACGCGACGGAAATCAGCGAGCCATTTATCAGGGGCTTTGGAAAAATATTCCACGGCGCAGGGATGCTGGCATCGCTTCAAAGAGGACCCGGCTCGAGCGTGAGTGGCGATGCCTCGTTCCGTGAACCAGAGCGTTGTGATGAAGAGCAACATCGTGGCGTAGCGACACCTGAAAAACATTCGATCTATCTACTCGATTGAACATCGCGAGGCAAGTGTCTCAGATTCTCTAAGACTCGGTCGTCGATTCGGTATTTCGATAAAGTGGCTCCGGCATCCTGTCGAACTTCCCCTATCGGAGTCGTCTCCTTCACTGCTGCTGTTGATTTATTTTGTCGACTGGGTCCGCAGAGGACGCCGGAAGTGTGGACTGGGAAACTTGCCTTGGAGCCAGCGGGCGACCTTCATGCGTTGAAGGGCGGAGCGAGGTGATTTCACCAGTGTGTCCGTTGCAAACCACGCCCTCTAGGTCCTGAATGGTTGCGAGTTCGCGAAGGTGTTGAATGAGTCCGGCTTCATTGATGGATTCGTCATCGAGAAAGGGGTAGAGGGTGGCAGTGAAAACGCCGTCCCAAGGGTGGAAATTCCATTCAGTCGCAAGGTCTAAATCGAGCCTTGATCAGTGAACGGAAAGCAAGCGAGGTTTCTCATCATGAGCCAGGCGCCGTTGAAAAAGGGCTGTCAGTGGTTTTTGGATGCGAGTCGCTGAATGTGATTCGAAGTCTATTGCTACGTTTCACAGAGACCGAAGAATCTCGCTTCTACGAGTTGAAAACAAATCGTCCGTTGTTTCACGCCAAGGGTGCCCGACTGATTGTGAATGCCGAACCGTGGCGATTGCTCGATGGGAATCTGTCAATCGATGAGGATCAGAACACGGTGAGTTACGACACATTCAAGATTGGTGCCCAAGCGATCCCAGAGTTGGATCACGAGTATCATCGAGCGCGAATGGAAGATGCCGGGATTTTGCGCCGGTTCGTCGATTCAGTATGGCCCCTCGAGGTGGCTGGGTGCAGTCGGGAGAAATTGGACAACACACTCGTGTCGTGAGTCTTGCTCCCGGGAAAATAAGATTCTCCAACGTTTTCGGTGGAATAAAAACCCAATGGCGATCTGCCGTCGTAGATCAGGCGAGGCTCCCAGAGAGCCATTGGACAATGAAACCCAAGCATGCAGGACGGGTAAAGGCATCCCGTTTTTCTGCTCGAATGCCTCTGGGCTAGAACGGCTCGCGGTACGCTCGCCCCACCTCGGTTAAACTCCTTGTTCATTCGCTTTGATCATGGGCTTCCAAACGAATCCACTCATTTCGTTGAGGAACCAGACGGCAAGGCCGATCCGAGGTTCTTGATCAAAGATTGGGGATTGGGCCTAAAAGGCCAAGAATTCCCAGGTAGATGAAATCAAGAGATATTGGATTGTTCGGATATCGGATTAGGAGTGTTGAACGAAAGAATGATGTTGAGATTAAGGCTGCCTATTGTACACGGCCAGGCTCTTGTCCGCGATGTGCCTCTAAAAGGATCGTGAGTAAGGGCCCTTACTCACGATCGCTGCGTCATTTGGATAGCTTTGGGCTGCGATCGCGGATTGAGATCCAACTGCGACGTTGGCAATGCAAGGACTGCCAACGCTCCTTTGTTCCTTCACTGCCGGGAGTCGGACGAGGTAATCACTCAACCGAACCTTTTAGGAGAAAGGTCTATCAGGACCATCATGATGGGATCTGCGCTTCTCTGCTGGCTCGACGAGAAGGGATTGGGCACGCCAGCATTGGTAGGATTTATGCCCAGTTCACTTATTTAAAAGCTCAGGAAAGGAAGAACCAAACTTGCCCGGCAGTGATCGGCATCGACGAACATACTCTGCATCGGGGCCAACGCTTTGTGACGACCTTCTGTAATCTCAAGAACCGAAGGATCTTCGATGTGGTTGAAGGCAAGAGTCAGGCTGATTTGCAGGGGTTTTTGAGTGCTTTAAAGGGGCGGGAGAAGGTCAAAGTGGTTTGTATCGATCTCTGTTCTTCCTATCGCCAGCTCATCCGAAAATGGTTTCCCAATGCGAAGATCGTTGCCGATCGCTTTCATGTCGTTCGCATTGTCCAATACCATTTCCTGAGCTTTTGCAGGGCTTTGGTGCCTGAATTGAAGAACCGCCGGGGGCTGATGGTTGTTTGAGAAAGAATCCAGAGAATCTGACAGAGAAAGACAAACCGCGATTGGAGTCGTTCCTGGTGAAACAGCCAGCGATTAGAGAGCTTTATAAGAAGCAACTGGAACTCAGGGCCTTATTGAAACTCAAAACGCTTCGGAAAGAATCAGTGATCCAACGAATTCCTGAATGGCTTTCAATGACAGCGGAATTAAAAGCCTGTCCCTTAGAGGCATTCCTACGCCTCCAAACGGGATGCGCTCCGCTCTATGATGGATCAGATGTTGCATGATCGGTTGCGACGGATGGCTTTGAGACCAGCAGATAAAAACTCCATTGAACAGGGGCATTGAAATGGCGATGAAACAGATTCTCCTTCAGCTCTCGGTTTTTGTGAACCTCGCTGTTTCTGCGGGCGCACCCAACATCTTGCTCATCGTTTCGGAAGATAATGGACCAGAGCTCGGTTGTTATGGTGATCCGTATGCACGTACTCCGCACCTTGACCGACTGGCAAGTGAGGGGATTCGATTCGATCGCGCCTTCGTTCCCCAGGCAGGGTGCAGTCAAAGCCGGGCGAGTTTACTGACGGGGTTGTATCCGCATCAGCACGGTCAGATCGGCTTGGCGACTTGGAACTTTCGTCTCTATCGCGACGACATGCCAAACCTGCCTCGAAGTTTGAAGGCATCGGGTTATCGTACTGGCATCATAGGGAAACTGCATGTCAACCCAGCGGCGGCCTTTCCCTTCGACTCCCACAAGATTACTAGTGCGAATTTCAAGAGGGAGAACCTATCGGACTACGCCAAATTTGCATCTGAATTCATCAACTTAGGTGAGGAGCCATTCTTTCTGAGTGTGAACTATCCCGATCCGCACGATCCTTGGCTGCGTCAAGTAGATGGACTGCCAAAGCACCCGCAAACCGGTGTGGATGTGAGGGCGATGCCGTTCATGGGGATCGATCCCTCCGCTTGGCGTGAGATGATCGCGGATTACTACAATTGTATCAGTCGTATGGATACCTTGGTCGGGGATCTCTTAAGCGTGCTAGAGGAATCTGGTAAGGCGGAAGATACGATCGTCATTTACCTCGGCGATCATGGCGCGGATATGTTGCGTGCCAAGCGAACTTGCTACGAAGGAGGAATGCGGATTCCTCTCTTGGTACGTTGGCCGGGACGCATTGAGGCGCAAGTACGAGATGAATTCGTGTCCACGATTGACCTGATGCCGACGCTCTTGGCGGCCGCCGATGCGGCACCTGTGGCTGGTTTGCCAGGACGAAAGTGGCAAGCGCTCTTCAAACCAGGCTCCGTTGAATGGCGGTCCCATTTGTTTACTGAATATCATATGCACGCCGCCAGTAATTTTTTCCCTCAACGTGCCGTGCGTAGTGAGCGTTTCAAACTCATCGAAAACCTCTTTCCCGACGAAGTGCATCCGGACGATGAAGCGACGCTCAGGAAGATGGTGGGTGAAGTGAAAATTAGTTCGCCAGGTGTGACTGTTGACTACCACCGTGTCATCGCGGAGGCCGCCGTAGAGATTCGGGACGCCTATGGACGCATGCGACAGCCTCCACGCTTTGAGCTTTATGATTTGAAAAACGATCCTTATGAATTCAATAATCTCGCTGAAGCGAAAACGTATGAAGTGGAGCTTAGGGAGCTCCAGCAACGCTTAGACAATTGGCGAAGGCAGACCGAGGAACCCTTGATGAACGAGGCAGTTCTCCATCGGCTAAGCGCTGAGGTGCGAAGTGTGAAAACTAAGAAAGAATCGAAAGCGAGGGCTTGGCAGTATCCCGGGTACTTCTTTGGTGATTGAATGAATGAAGAGTAGACGGGCGGGATGTGGGGGGCAGTTTGGCTTGGATTCGTTAGAGTGATGCCGCGCTTCTGTTCGCTTGGGAAAAGTTAGAATAGAAAATGAATACGCTACCATTGATACGTTGCTTGTTGGTTTGTGTGGGGCTTCATATTGCCTTGCCGCTCGCGTCGCAGTCTTCTGAGTTTCGCCCGATGAACATCGTCCTTTTCCTGATTGACGATCTAGGTTGGATGGACCTTGGCTGTCAAGGAAGCAACTATTACAAGACGCCGAATATCGATCGTTTGGCTCAAGAAGGGGCACGATTCACCGACGCCTATGCTGCCTGCGCGGTATGTTCGCCGACGCGGGCTGCCGTTCTCACTGGAAAATACCCGGCTCGCTTGATGCTGACGGATTGGCTGCCATCGGGGCGATGGAATCCCAAGGCGAAACTGCGAGAGGGTCGTCGTGTCCGTGCCTTACCCTTGGAGGAGTATACCTTGGCGGAAGCGCTGCGGGATGCCGGATACCACACCGCGAGTATCGGAAAGTGGCATCTTGGCAGTGAACCTTTTTCCTTGCCGCAGCATCATGGCTTCGACCTCAATGTTGCAGGCAATGGACACGGTGCTCCCGGGAATTACTTCTTCCCCTATAACGGCAACTGGCTGGTCCCTACGACTGGCTTGCGGGTCAAGTGGAACACACTTCCCGATGGCAAATCTGGTGAGTATTTGACCGATCGTTTAACGGACGAAGCCCTTACGTTTTTACGTGGCTGCAAAGACGAGCCCTTCTTCCTCTACTTTCCACACTACGGTGTTCACACTCCGCTCCAGGCAAAAAAGGAGATGATTGCCCGCTATGAGCGCATTCCGGAGGAACAACGCCAAGGAGATCCCATTTATGCTGCCATGATTGAAAGCATAGATCTGAGCGTTGGTCGGGTGTTAGCGACGCTGAAGGACATGCAGGTGGACGAAAATACGGTGATTATTTTTACTTCGGACAACGGAGGCTTTTACAAGGCTACCAACAACGCCCCGCTGCGGGCGAACAAAGGCGCCTATTACGAAGGCGGCATTCGCGTGCCATTGATCGTTAAATGGGCCGGAGTGACAGAACCAGGCTCGGTCATCAGTGAGCCGGTCACTAGTTCTGATCTATACCCCACATGTCTTGCAGCCGCCGGTCAGCCCTTGATTCCTAGTCAACATCAAGATGGATTGAGCCTCTTACCCTTGCTCCAGGGGGAAGCGAGCTTGTCTCGGAACGCTCTTTTCTGGCATTTTCCTCATTACAACCAACATCCTTCGAGCTTCCCATCCAGCGTGATTCGAAGTGGCCCCTGGAAACTGATCGAGACGTTTGATCCTGAAGGCGTGGAACTTTACAATCTGGATGAAGACCTTGGTGAAACGAAAAACCTCGCTGTCCAACGTCCTGAGCTTGTCAAAGGCCTGCGCAGTCGGCTTGAGAATTGGCGTGGAGGAGTGAGGGCGCAGATGATGGAGCCGAATCCCGATTACGATCCTAGCGTGACCCTGATCAAGAAGGGAAAGAAGAAGTCGAAATGAAGCCGGCATTGTTCTTTTCGTTTCTCTTTCTGTTCTACGGTGTGCTGTTCGCGGTAGAGCCGGGCGGCCCGTCTCAGACGCATCGGACGGTGACGAAGCCAGGCAGTTCGAGACCGAACGTTCTGATGATCATTGTCGATGATATGAACGATTGGGTTGGCTGTCTTGGGGGGTATCCAAATGTTCAAACACCTAATATCGATCGATTGGCGAAGCGAGGGATGCTATTCACAAACGCTCATGTGCCGTCGCCGGTCTGTAATCCGTCTCGGGTGGCTGTGATGACCGGGCAGCTTCCTTCTTCAACGGGAATCTACGACAACAAGCCCGTCTGGTATCAATGGATGCCGGAAGTCGTTTCGATTCCGGGTCATTTTAGGGCTGCGGGTTATCATGTGCTGGGTGGCGGCAAGGTTTATCACCACATGCCGGGCTTCAATCGCCATGCCGACTGGCATGCTTACTTTGATCAAAAGTTTGATGGACACTACCAGAATCAACTCTCTCGTGGCTTGGATGTGAGGGGCTTTCAGTGGGCCGGTTCGTATCCACTTAACGGATTGGAGTCGGTGAAGGCATTGAGCCAACCTCCGAAGAATCCGCGTGAGTTTGATTGGGGTGCGCTCGACAAGCCCGAACACGAGACGGGGGACGGCCAGTTAGTTGAGTGGGCGGCAAGATTTTTGGCTGAGCCAAGCGAAACGCCGTTCTTTCTCGCTGCAGGCATCTATCGTCCGCACTTGCCGTTCTATGCTCCGCGAAAGTTTTTCGAGATGTATCCCTTGGAGGAAATTGCCTTGCCGGCGGTGAAATCAGACGATCTCGAGGATCTCCCTCCAGCGGGAAAAGCGATGGCAGCGGGCCGTGCTGCTGACTACGAATTGGTTCGGCGATCCGGAAAATATCGAGAGCTTCTCCAGGCTTACCTCGCCAGTGTTTCCTTTGCTGATGCCATGGTAGGCCGCCTGCTTGATGCGCTAGATTCGAGTCCGGCAGTAGATAACACGATTATCGTTTTCTGGTCCGATCACGGGTGGCATCTCGGTGAAAAGCAACGCCTACACAAGATGTCCCTCTGGGAACGATCAACGCGAGTCCCATTGATCGTGGTGGCCCCTGGCGTAGCGGCAGTGGGCGAGCGATGCGACCAGCCAATCGGAGCGATCGACATTTTTCCAACCTTGAACCAGCTCTGCGGGCTATCGACTGTCAGCGAACTCGACGGTCAAAGTCTGGTGCCTTTACTGAGACAAACGACTGTCGAATGGTATCGGCCAACGCTAACAAGCTACGGTTTTGGTAATCACGCTCTTCGTTCCCAACGTTGGCGCTATATTCGTTATGCGAACGGCGATGAGGAACTCTATGACCATGCCAATGATCAGCATGAGTGGACAAACCTTGCAGCGGACGCCCGGTTCGATACCGTCAAATCTGAAATGGCACGATGGCTGCCAAAAGAGAATGCTGAACCTTTGAAAAGAAAGAAACCAGGACCATGAGAAGCATGTTTCTCGCTAGTATGTTTCTGTGTGCTGGAATAAGCCAAGCTCAGGAGCACGTGTATGAAGGGGATGTCACTGATTATCGTGTCATTCGTCGGGTGGAACAGCATTCTCAATCTTGGCGTATCTGGCAGCCATTCATCGTTCAGGGTGACAAGCGCGGACATCTCATCGTGGCCTATGGGGCGATGCGGAATGGCAAAAAGGACATGGGCGATATTTTTGTCACGCTCTCGAATAACGATGGTGAGACTTGGGAGGAAGCTGTGCCGGTCTTTGATCACACGCTGAGGAAGGGCGGAATGCAGTTTGCCTATGCAAACCCCGTGCTGTATCGGCCTCCCGGTCAAGAAGTGGTCTGGTGCTACGCCATGCGTTGCTCCATTGCACAGCGCAATAGTGAAGAATCTCATCTTGTCGGAGCCTTTAGCTCAGATTGGGGACGGACTTGGACGTCGGTCGAGTTGGGTATGCATTATACTGGTCCCCTTATTCTCAATGCCAGTATTGTGGCAACTGAAATCGCTGGAGTGAGAAAATATCTTCTCCCTGCGCACCGTAACACGCTGGCCTCGGATCCGCGTGGTTCTCGAGATCACTTTATCCTCAGTAGTACAAGTTTGTTGGAATGGAAGCTCGAAGCCTATATCCCGCAGCCCACCCAGGCGCGAGTCTTCCTGCACGAGGGGAACATCGGGCTGGGGGACCGAGAGGGAGAACTCAAGATTGTGATGCGCACGGCTGACTACGATGAAACCAACAAAACGACCGATCCGCCGCGGGCCTATTCGAGTGTCAGCGAGGACGGGGGGCGAACATGGAGTGTAGCGAGATCCGAACCCGAGTTACACAATGCCAAATCCAAGGGATACTTTTCCCATACCGAAGATGGGGGGCACATTTACGTTTATAGTGACGGCCCCGCGCAACGCGACACTGCGCCCGGTTTCCCTAATGGCGGTCGCACTTCATTACGCTATAAGATTAAGCCGAGCGCAGGCGGATGGAGCGAGGAAAAGACCTTTTTCCATGCGGGTATTAAGAATTCCTATCCCACGCTGGTCGAAGTGGCGCCCGGCGATTTTCGCTGCGTCTGGGACAGCGGGACGGCTAAGCGTTCGCGTACGCATATCTCGTTTGGGAAATTGAATATCACTCCCTAGATCGCATCTTGTCGAAACACTGGATTCGCTTCGCTTGACGATCTCTTGACCCCTTTTTCAACCTTTGACGCCAGGAATATCTGAGCACCAGTGATCCATATGGCTAACTGAAGGCTCGTCAAAGAAATACAGATTGAACAAGAGGAGAAAACGATGAGTACAAAGTGTGGAGAGAAATTCGATGTTTCCGGAACAGGAACGAGTAGGGAAGCGGCCAAGAATAAAGCCCACGAGAACGCCAGTAACTTCTGCCGAAAAACTCTCCCTAGTTGCCCACGTGCAGAAGAAGCAGGTAAGGGACAGTTCAAGGACAGTGGCGACGGAAACATTACCCATATTACCGAATACCGGTGCACGATCGAAGTGTAGAGCGGTTCCTTTCAAGTCGGCGTATCCAAATTGAATTGAAGGAGATGCGTAGACTGGTCTCCCTAATCAAACCAGAGGGATCCGCAATCTAGCCTTGCCAAAAAACGAACGTAGCGTGGTTTTGGCCGCATTGCCTAACCACGCTACGATTCTTGCTGAATCCATGTTGAGTCTCTAATCGCCGTCCAAACACCGAACCTAACATTGACAGACAGGATAGACAGGATTGAGCGAGCTTTTAAGGTTCTCTTTAGTTGCGGGGTTTTGCGTAGCTGGGGATCACTACCTTTCCGGGGATTCGATGACCTTCAGTCCATCGATGTTCATCGGGAACATCCCGTAAGGTCCCATAAGTCGAATCGGGGTTGTAAGTCGTTGATAGATTGGGAGTTTTGTGAGGAGCGACGCGAGATTTCAGGGTGCCTGCTAATGCCGGATTGGGTAGGCTCTGAAGCATGGATTCGCTACGTTTCATACTACTCTGTCTTGCTGGCTGGATCAATCGCCAGCAGCAGGACGCCATAGCCTATTTGCAAGAGGAGGTGACGGCCTTGAGGGAACAATTAGGTCCGAAACGCCCCAGATTCACCGATGCCCAACGTCGTCGACTTGCAGCCAGAGCTCGGAAACTTCTTTGGAGCAGTGGGCGCAGTTCTGGCGGCGCTAGCCAGTATAGATCGCTACTGGAGCTCGCTTTAGAAACCAAAACAAGCCAAGGGTAGTTGATTGCCGTGGTTTCGAAAAACTGAATTCGCATCGAACGATGATGTTCTTGGGGCGATTATTAGGTGTGCCTAGCGAATTGTTATTCAGGCGGCCTTGGGCATCTGGAAAAGACCGTTGCAATGTGACTCCTAAGAGTAGTTTTCAAGGCTAGCAATCTTAGGCATTCTTTCGTCTGCTCGCCGATTTGGGAGATCGCCATCGATTCCGGCGTGAACCCTGTGTTCGTTGAAATACTCTTGGAATTTATCGAGCTTGTGTTGGAGATCTCGTGAATTCCAGAAGAAGAGTTGATCCAGATACTCCCGTCGAACACTTCCAATTAAGCGCTCGACGAAAGGATGCGAAACCGGAATTAGCGGAATTGATTGTATTGGATTTATGCGGAGCGCTTCGAGCAGCGGTGCCCACTCTTCGAACAAGTAGAGCCGATCGTTGTCCATGCTCAAGTAGGTTGGCGTTGGGATGCCTGAGACGATCTCGCTGAACATTCTACAAAGAGCCTCACCGTCGACCTGTCCACGATGAACTGCGAATCCGACGATTTGTCTGGAGAATTGGTCCATCACGACCATGATCGAATAAGACTTAATCAGGACGGATTCAGCCGTGAAGAAGTCCATGCTCCAAAGGCTGTCTTTGGAATGGCCGAGGAAGGTGAGCCAGGACGGACCGTCAGAGTCGGTTCCTGGTTTGAAGTGATGGACAAGAATCCGTCGGACGACATCGGGTTTAAGATCGATGTCGAAGGTGTCAGAGATTTGTTGGGCGATTCTCGGACATCCACACCGAGGATTGTGTCGCTTGAATTCCACAACAGCTGCGATGACGTCACGTGTCGGGCCTTTAGGTCCCGGCTTCCCTCGTTTCTTCGGCGAGAACAGTAATCTGTATTTCTGTTTCTTCAGGAAGTCGCGGAATCGCAAGAGCGTTGCCGGGCGGAGGGCCACGGCAGCTTGCTTGAGTCTTTTCTTGGAAAGAAAGGAAGCAAAGAAGCCGAGTAGAATTCGGTGGAGAGGAGTGATATTGGGAGCGCGCTCCCGACCGCGATTGAGGATAATGAGCTGCTGTGTGAGCAGGAGATTCTGGGCCGTGACAGCCGACAGACCATCCTTGCGGCAGAGCATAACGAGACAGCGAAGGAACTGCGCAAACAAGGTTAGCAAAAGGTTCATGCCGAGGAGCTTACGAGGGTAGGGCGATCACCGCAACTGGCCTTTGATAACAATTCGCGACCCACACGTCCACGGCACGAAGGATCGTTTGCTTTTCTGTCGAAGCGGGCAAGCGAGTGTTGCTGAGCGAGAATCCTGAGATACGGAGAAGGATAACGAAGAGTCGGAGCAGAGCTCTAAGCTTGGAGTTTCTTTCCCGTAGAGCGAAGACTTGTTCTCGAAGCTCTTCGACACTATGTTCGAGTTCGTCGATCGAGAAGACTTCTCGCGGTGAGCTCCGCAACCAACCGCGAGCGTTAGAACGGGGAACGCCACGGTCGAGTGCGATCTCGATCCTGCCAGTAGAATAGACGAGATTTCGAAGTCGGTGATCATAGATTTGCTGAGATCGAGCCGCATTGACCATAGATCGATGATGCCTCGGCGCCTGTCCACTTTTCAACCAAGACGATTGTGATTTGCCAAAGAAGGCGCCGTAGGTGGCGAGAACTCGTTCGAAAAAGTGCAAGAAGCTGTGAGAATCAGCAGAGTTAGAATTCGCGACCCACACCTGGTTCTGGTGGCGGGTTGTTTGAGCCGATCTTGTCGAGGAAGTCGCGGGCAGCTTCGCGAACAGTCGCGCTTTCGTCGGTCAGTGAATTCCTGACGACCGGTGCGATCGATTTGGTTGCATTCCAGTTCACTCGTTCCTGTAAGGCCTCGAGGCTAGCGCGTCTCACTTGGACATCCGGGTGGGAGAGGTTGGTTACCATCGTATAGATGTCGCCATCATGAATGCCGAAGGCGAAGCGGTAGATTCTGTTGGTGCTTCCGACTGCTAGGGAGCTGCTTGTATACCCTCCGTCACCGGTAATCTTTGCCAGAACGAAGGCGGCGTGTGTTCGGACGATCCGGTTGTTGTGTCCACAAGCGCTGATAAGCGCGGGAAGCGAATTGGTTCCGATGGCGTAAAGGGCTCGACCTGCTATCGATAACTGTTCGGGTTGCCGTAGTAGCTCGGAGATTGCCGGAATGGCGGGGCTTGCGTCAGACCGAAGAATAAAAAAGGCGCGAATTGCTCCTTCCTGTCGATCGAGATCTCGTGCCAGTTGAGGCATTTTGTATCCCAGTTTGTCTAGGAGATGGTTCACCAGCGTCTTGAACCAATGGTCTTTTGCCTGCAACTCTTGAATTAGAAATGGAACGGAATCAGCCCCGATTTCTAGGATCGCCGCGCGCAGCTCGGGAGTAACGCTAGCCGTTGGATCTTGTAGATCCGTCATCCACTCGGAGAGCGACTTTCCATTGGAACTCGGCTCTGTCGAGGGAGCGAAATGAAGGAGACTCAAAGTTACAGTGAGACTGGTGATCGCCAGCAAGCCGCGTCGGAGAGAAACACCCTTTGGATGGCGCTTATTTTTTTCGCGTTTGTAGGATGTTCCCATCTCGATACGTTTGCCTCTTTACTGTCTGCCTCTCCAATGGTTTAGAGGTAAACGGATTTGGACGGAGTTCCTTAGATTAAAATAACATAACCGCCCGATGAAGCACACCTATTCAGCTTAGAGATTCTTGGTAGGCTGAGGGGTGATGAAAACACCTGTGGGACCAAAAAAGACATCCGGATTGGAATGTGTGTTGATTGCCAGGGGTTTATGCAGATTCAATCGGTCGATGGATTTACGGTTCCAAGTCTTGGTATGTATGCTTGCGGGTTGGCTGAATCGGCAGCAGCAGGATGTGATTGAGTATCAGCGGGAGGAGATATCGGTTCTCTTGGAGCAGAATGGGGGAAAACCTAAGGCGTTTACCGATTCCCAGAGGCGCCGATTGACTGCAAAGGCAGCGGCGATAGGAAGAAAAGAATTGGAAGAGCTGGCTCAGCTGGCGAGGCCCGATACCTTACGGAAATGGTTTCGAATGCTTGTGAAAGAGAAGTGGACATTCGATTCAGGGAACCGGAAGGGACGTCCCCCGATAAATCCGGAAACGGAGGAACTGATCATCAAGTTGTTGAAGGAGAATCCGTTGTGGGGAAGTGACCGTGTGGTGGGAACTCTCAAGAATCTTGGGATCAAGGTTAGTGATACCACGATCGACAATGTGCGAAAGCGGCATGGGATTCCACCAGCTCCAGAGCGAGAAAAGAAACCGAACTGGAGCAAGTTCCTCTCAGCACACTGGGATGGACTGCTCGCAGCCGATTTCTTCACAACGTTAGTGGCAACCAATCGCAGGTGGTGTGCCAGCGTGACAAACGAACGATTTACCCCCGAATCAAGCTTCTTGAACTCGGCCCGGCACTATGACGGTGCGTCGCTCTTATCTACCGGACGCTTCAACACACGGGCCACCCACATCCAGTGCTGTCCTTCGCCAACCGAGAGAGCCCTTGTTTGGAGCGGCGGACTCTCTTTCGAAGCGAGTTAGAAGCGCGACTTGATCGGCCATGTATTTATCATGTTCGTCCACCTAGGAGCGATGGTCAATACTTACTAGCTTGCTGAGACTTCAACGTGGAGATCTTTTCCCAACGCTCGGGCGAATTTGTAGAGAGTAGAAAGTTTTATATCTTCTGCGTGATTCTCGATTCGTGAGATCGCGGATTTCTTTGTGCTTATCATTTGAGCAAGTTCGTCCTGGGTTAATCCAGCGTCTTCGCGAGCTTGTTTGAGCATGATGCCGATTTTTAGTTGTTCATACCCTTTGTCGAAATCGTGTTCGAATTCTAGGTCTGTTGACTTTCTTCTTCGTATATATTTCTTGAGATCACTCATTGGCCTGCCTTTTCAAATACTGTGATTTCCGTTTGTGTGCCGTTGCGATTGTTCGCCTTGGTGTTTTTTGGGTTTTCTTGCGGATTGCTTCAACGACAACGAAATGTGCTGGGCCATGATAGAATCCGTAGAGACGAAAAATATCGGAGCTAAATGATATTCGAATTTCCCAGAGATCATCGGTTCCATCCATTTTCTGAAAGAACTGAGAGGGAACTTTGGGTAGTTCTTCTATGAGCTGGAGAACCCAAGCAACCTTCTGAGCTTGTTTCGAGGAGAGTGAATCAAGAAAATCTTCGATTGGCGAACGGCCGGATTCAAATTTGAAGAAAAAGATCTCTCGCACACTGCAGGAAAGTTAACGTATGAGTTAACTTTTGACAAGTCGATTTCCATCCAGTTGGGACGAGTTGGTTGCCTTTTGGAGTAGAGTGGTGCTTCCGCCATGAAGTGTGAATGGCTGGGCTGGAAGTCATTGGTGGCCAAGGATTTGGAGTGGTTTTCAGGCGAAGAAGGTCTACCGTCTGAGCGATAGTGAAGAAACCATGTTGTCCCAACCCTGAATGTCCATCTCGTAAAGCGGGAGAAAAGGCGACAGTTGCTCCGCATGGATTCTATAAGACTCGGTCTGGAAGAAGGCGGCGATATCGATGTTGTGCCTGCAAATTGACCTTTGGTTCCACGAGAGGGACAGCGTATTATCGACTGCAACATCGGCGGGCACTTTTTGACGAGGTAGCGAGTTTGAGCGTTGAAGGCGTGAACAAATCAGCGATCTCAAGAGTGAAAGGAATCGCTTGGAATACGGTTCATCGTTGGCTTGAAAGAGCAGGGGA
>CAJXVR010000004.1 GCA_913061285.1 uncultured Verrucomicrobiota bacterium
ATTCGGGCCTGCGGCGGGAAAATCGAAATTGGAGCGAACTGCATCATCGCTCAGCACGTTTCCATCATTGCTGCCAACCACGAAATACGGGCTGGAGCGATCTATCGCGATCTGCCTTGGGATGCTACGAGGCAAGGGAACCGGATCGGAAAAAACGTCTGGATAGGCGCAGGCGTGACGATTCTCCCGGGTTGTTCCATCGGCGACAATGCGATTGTCGCTGCAGGGAGTGTCGTTACCAAGAGTGTTCCCGCTGATGAAATCTGGGGGAATATCCCTGCCCGAAGAATACGAGCGATCGAACCTTAGCCCCTCAGAGTGCTGTGGGCAGCTTAGGGTCTTAGAAGGTTGGTTGAATCAACCGTTCTGGCTCTTTGTTTTCTTCCTCTTCGTCGTCGTCTTCTTCGCCAGCTGGCGCACCCCCAATTCGATAGTCGAGGCACCGCTTACAGGCTATCAGAAGCCCCGCTTGGAGTGAGAATGTCTTCATGGCGAACTCACTGTCACCGTGGAAGAACAGGAATGCACTGATATTAGCCATCCAAACACTTGCCAGGATACAGCTCATGCGTGAAAACCAATCGTCACATCCGTAGAGGCGCAAATGGGCCATAATTGAGTAGGCAAGGTACGTTCCGGCGCCAAGGAAAATGAGCATCGAGAGGGTTCCAAAGAGACCGGTGTTCACCATAAGACCGATGAACCCGTTGTAGAACTTACCTTGATTCACGTGCATCGTGATGTAGGTCGGATCCCAAACATGGGAATAATCTCGGCTCGGCATCATAAACCCACGGCCAATCCAAAAATATTGCGGAATCATCTGAAAACCTACTTCACGAAGGATACGGCGGGTCTCCAAGGTTGCTGATCCATTCATTCGCGCATGATGATCGATTCGGATCCCTGGGATGTATGAAAGCGCTCTCTGCGCTGACAGGGGCAGTTTGTTGGCAAAGAGAATGAGTGGGATCAAAATGAGGATCCCCGTGCCGATTGACATCAGGAGGTTCTTAAAGTTGTAGAAGCGTTGCGTATACGCGATGAATAGAACGGCGATAATCAGGATCAGAGAAAGGTAGCGATGTCCCGAAAGGAGACCGACACCGAAAACTGCAGCAGCAAGCGGAAACAGGTAGGCGGCTTTGTGAGAGAAAAAGTCCTCTAATTTGTGAAAGACGAGAATCAGAAGCATGAGTCCCTGTCCCACCACACTAAGCGATTGGAAGCGCCGAATACCGAACTGCTGTGCTTGACGTTCGAAATTAGCGGCATCTCCAGGAAGTTCGAAAAACTGCAAGAGGCCGAATAAACCACCTCCACCGAAGGAAAACGCGAAATCAGAGACCAAGAATGTTAGGGTGAGCAGGCACTGCAGATAGTAGAGCCGGAGCAACGTTCCCTCGGGAAAACGAACCATAACGAAGAGAACAGGAAAAATAGCGCACATGAGCTGCTGAAAGTAAAATCGCCCCCCCATTTGGTCTGTTCCCATGATTCGGAGTCCGAATCCTCGTTCGAACATCGTGACGAGAAGTACGAAGCAATAGAGTAGGACCCCAATGAACAACCAACGATTTTCTCTAACGTATTGGGCGGCATCGGGCGCATAGCGACGCAACGACACCGTAATGATCAATCCCGACCACGCGAGAAAGGCCGCAAACTCCCACATATAGGGTCGACCAGGAAAATACGGTAGAATAAGTGCGGAACTGAAGGTCGTGATCGAAAGATAGGCTGCGAGTTTCGCATGGTAGGGAAGCAGCACAAGCCATCCCATCATCACTGCGACAAGGACCAACGTGAACTTACTTGACGCGAGATAGAAACCCGTAAAAAGGGCAGCCAATCCAATCACTCCAAACCAAAAAATTTGGTTGAAGCGGATACTGCTTTCGATGCTGGTTGCTGCCACGCCTCCTTCTTAGAGCGTGCATGGCCCATTGCAATAATTTTCTGAGGGATTTGCTGTTTTCTAGACGTGAAAAACAGGGGGGGGGTGGAATCTCTAGAATAGACCAGATCGTTGGCTTTCCCGATGCTGAAAGGGGCGTCTGAAGCCACTTTTTCGGCGATACGGACAGGGGGGCTACTAGGGAAGGAGGTATTTTGGGGTTGATTGACGTTCTTCGGCCTTTTTGGTAGCAGTTATGCTTCTTTCTTTGGGTTGTCATGAGGTTATTGAATCGAATCGAGCATTTTAGAATCGTATTGGCTGTTATCTTGGTCGCTTTCGATATTGCTGCGTGCGCTTCGGGCCTTTTGGCCATTTCTGAAGTCATGACCGAGAATCGAACTGCTCTGGCTGATGAAGACGGTGATTATCCTGATTGGGTCGAAATCCTCAATGTTAGTCCGAGCGAGGTCTTCCTTGGCGACTATTTCTTAAGTGATGATCAGACCGAGCCCACCAAATGGGCCTTACCATCAGTGCGCCTCGCGGCTGGAGAAACGTTCGTTGTCTTTTGTTCGGGCAAAGATCGACGATCTGTCTCCAAGGATGCGGCAGCGGGATTCTTCGATCCGATTTCTCTGTCGGGTTTGAGTTTTTGGGTAGATGCCTCGGACCCAAGCTCGATTGTGTTACAAGAAGGTCGGGTTGCGTTTTGGTTGGATAAGAGTGGGAACGAGCGGCATGCCTCGCAAATCGCTGAACAGAAGCGCCCCGTTTATGGAAGCCATGGCCCAGGGCATTTGCCTGTTCTTCACTATGATGGGAATGATGATTACCTCCAGTTTCCGGAATTGAACCAAATAAGGACGGTATTCTGGGTGGGCTTTGAGGCTCCGGAGGCTTCAGATAGCGCGCGACCGATCCTAGGGCATGAGAGACACTTCGATTTCCATCGGGGTGGCAACCGCACTCTTTTTGCTTTCAAGCATACGCTACCGATTCAACAAGGTACCACGTATGTGAATGGCGAGATTGCTGATCCTTGGAAAACTCCCTTTCCTCCGTCCTTGAGTCAGATTACGGTGACAAGCCCGGTTGACTTGCGGGCAAATCTCTTGGCTTCGGACCGGCTCGTGGTCGATCGTATTTGGCAGGGGGGGATTGCCGAGGTCCTTCTCTATGATCGCGTCCTGAGCCCTAATGAAATTCGCCAGGTGCATGCCTACTTGGAAGCAAAGTGGGAACTGCCGACGAATTACTTCCATGCTAATTTCGGGCTCCGATCAGGCGCAGAAACGGTTTCTCTTTTTGGTGCCGCTGGAAATCTCGTTGACGCCATTTCGGTTCCAGAAGTTAGCGCTGACATCTCGATCGGGAGGTCGGACTTCGATTCTAGTGCTGCCGGTCGTTTGGAATACTATGTGGCCTCGACACCGGGCCGAGCCAACGAACCGAGTGGCATGATCGGCCAAGCGCCAGCGCCAGTCTTATTGGTGCCTGCGGGCGCCTATGAGCAAGCGCTTAGTGTGAGGGTGGAAGAAGCACCCGAAGGTTCTCAGATTCGTTTTACGACCGATGGCTCGGTTCCAGGAGAGAATTCCCCTATCTGGACGGGCCCATTGCTGTTGGCAGAGACTAAAACGCTACGCTTTCGAACCTTTCACGATGGGCATGTTCCGAGCGCCTCCGAGACAGCAAGCTACTTCATTGCCGACTCGTCCACCTTGCCACGAATCGCCCTAACGACGGCTCCCGATCATTTGTTCGATCCTGAGTCAGGGATCTATGTCAAAGGTGCGGGGGCGAGCCCACAGTTGCCCCATTTTGGTGCGAATTTTTGGCGCGATTGGGAGCGTCCGGTGACCGTCGAGTATTTTTCGGCTGCTGGACAGCGTCTGCTGGCCCAAGATGCCGGAATCAAAATTCATGGAGGCTGGTCCCGAGCCGCGCCGCATAAATCACTCGCTCTCATTGCTCGAAATCGCTACGGGAGTAATCGTTTTGAATTGCCAGTCTTTGATGAGAAATCCCTTTCGAGTTTCAAACAGTGGTTATTACGAAATTCCGGGAACGATTGGGTTCGGACCCTCTTCAGAGATGCCGTGAGCCAATCCCTTGCGGGCTCACTTGGCCTCGAAACTCAGGCTTACCAACCGGTTCATGTGTTCCTCAATGGGGACTATTGGGGGATTCAGAATCTTCGAGAGCGATTGAATGAGCATTTTCTTACCGGTAATTTTGGCTTGGCTTCGGGTGACTTTGATTTTCTCGAAGGGGACCGGCGGATCATTGCGGGGGAAGTCGAATCGTTCGATCAGATGCTATTCTACTTGCGCGATACCTCTCCCTTGAGTCCTGGGTTTATCGAGGGTGTGGAAGGCATGATGGATCTTGCCAATTTCTTTGATTACATGGTGACGCAGATCTTTATTGATAATACGGATTGGCCAGGGAATAACATTCGGTATTGGCGGGAACGGAGTGACGAAGGTCGATGGCGCTGGATTCCGTTCGATCTCGATGGGGGCTTTGATATTCTCCATGCTGGAGCGGACACTAATACCTTGCAGGATGTCTTGGGATTTCGGAATCAATCGTTTCGCCCCTCTTGGATTCGCTATATTTTTCAGCGTCTTCTTGCAAACCCCATCCTCGAACACCGCTTTCTTACTCGTTTCCAGGATCTGGTCAATACAACCTTTTCGACTCCCAAGGTGTTGGCCCTTATCGATGGGATGGAACAGCGCTTGGAACCTGAGATAGAGCGTCATATTGCGCGATGGGGTGGATCTGATTCCCTAGATTTTGTTTCCTTTGATTCGAAAAAGCAATGGGAGGAGTATGTGGGAATTGCAAAGGCGTTTGCCTTGCTACGACCAGATGTGGTACGGGAACACCTGCAGGAGGCTTTCGGACTCAACGAATGGCAGGGGCTGACCATAGCGATTCCCGACGCCTCCCAAGCGCAGCTTCGAGTCAATGGGATCGTGCTGCCTCCGCAGGCCTCGCTTTGGCAGGGGAAATACGCTGCTGGGAGCAGGGTGACGATCGAAGTCGAGCCGCGAGCGGGATTTCGTTTTGCCGGTTGGGGAGATGGCGTTCCGGCGGGGCCGAAGCGGGAGATTGTATTGGAAACTGATGCAGGGTTTGCGGCGTTGTTCGAAGCTGATTCGGAATCGGTGCCGTTTCCTAGTTCGTCTCACGCTTTGGCACAGCATCCCTTTGTCTTGCAAGCGGTGTTCGATGATGCCGTTCAGTCGCAGGGAGAATTGTCCTGGGGTGTTACCGGTCGAAGCGAAGTAGATGGGGGCATGGGCGAGCTTGGGGTGCATCCGTGGGATGGGTGGAGTAGCCGGACGGAGAGTAGTCGTATTGCTCCTCTCGGAGGTGATGGAGTTTCGTTTCTCAATACCCCGGGCAGACCACATCCGGGCCTTGGTGTTGGGTATGTCCATTCGCTTATCGTCGGGTTGGATACCACAGAAGTGGGTTCCGGAACCGTTTCATGGCAGGTAGAGACCTTGGAAGCGGGTGGGGTTGACTACGGTCTTCGACTCCAATACCGATTGAATCCTTCGCTGCCTTTTCAAGACTTCCCGAATGTCCCTGAAGACGAATTGCTATTTAGTGCTCCGGGTGGCACCACTGGTTCAAAACGTTTCGAGCGCATTCCGATGCCCTTGGAGACATTGGGACAGGCGCGAGTTGAACTGAGATGGAGTTATGAACGCCTTGGAGTTTCAGGAGGGGACGGGGCTCGTCCTGAGATTCGCCTTGATGATATCGTCATTGCCGCGTCGGGACAATCTGCCGATCTTTTGGATGGGGACGTGGTCATCAATGAAGTCATGTATCACCCCTCGACGAGAGATCCTCGAGATGAATTCATTGAACTGTACAATCGTGGTAACCGAGCGGTGGATCTGAGCGGATGGCGATTGAGCAATGCGGTTGGATTTGAGATTGAAAGTGGAATGATTCCCCCTGGTGGGTTCGTTGTTCTTGCGGCTGATCGAGCCCGGTTCTTGGAGCGGTTTCCCCAGGTTGAGCGAGTCTTTGGGGATTGGGAAGGACAGTTAAGCAATCAGTCTGAGACGATCCGGCTTTTCAATGCTCGGGATGAACAAATTGATCGGGTGGAATATGCTGATGAAGGGGACTGGGCTGAGCGTGTTCGAGGGCCACTGGATCACGGCTATCGAGGTTGGATCTGGTCCGATGCGCACGATGGAGGCGGCTATTCGGTGGAGCTACGGGCCCCGGGGCTGAGTAATAATATAGGCTCCAATTGGGCCGCGAGTGAGCAGCTTTGGGGAAGCCCTGGGGAAAGGAATGCGAACTTTATGGAGAATGGCGCCCCGTTGCTCTCTTCGGTGTCTCATCATCCAGTCATTCCCCGCTCAAACGATACCGTGACTGTCCGAGTTCGCGTGCGTGATGAGGCGCTACAGCAGGTCTCGGTCAAGTTGTTCTTTCGGTCAGGTTCGGAGGGTCCCTTCACGAATGTGGTCATGTGGGATGACGGTCGGCATGGAGACGAAGAGGATGGAGACGGGGTGTTTGCGGCGCAGGTTCCTCCGCATCCGAACTTATCGCTTATCTCGTTCTTCGTGCAGGCGATGGACGCCATGGGAAACGAATCTGTTTGGCCGCGGTTTGACGCCGAATCCATCGAAGTGGCCCCCTTGGGACTCTTTCAGTTTGATGATCAGGACTACGAACGAGGGACACCGCTACTACGAGTGATCATGACGGAGCAGGAACGTCGAGAGCTAAACCAGATTGGCGATCTTCCGTGGAATGCCAGTAGTGATGCTCAGGTTAACGGGACATTTATTAGTCAACAGGGAACAGAAGTTCAGGTTCGATATTCGATCGGGTTTCGGCTCCGTGGGAGCACATCTCGGGACTCATCAGTAAAGAATCGCCGGGTCAACTTTCGTAGTGACGATCGTTGGAAAGGGAAGAACGCTCTGATTCTTAACGCGGTGAACGTTCCGTCACAGATTATTGGGGGACTGTTTTTTCGATTGGCAGGGGTGCCGGCAGCCGAGGCCCGTCCGGTGCGCTTTCTCGAGAATGGTATCAATCGCGCCAACTTGGGGAGCCCCCAGTTTGGTCACTATGCTGCCTTGGAAGCATTGGATGATCTCTTTGTTTCGCGCCAGTTTCCGGATGATGATGAGGGGAATCTTTATCGCCCTTCGGGTGCTGGGAATCTTGAATATCTTGGGGAGGACCCAGCACTTTATCAACGCCCGGGCTTTTATGAAAAGGGCACGAACAGGGAAGCGGATGAGTGGAGTGATCTGATCGAGCTCACGCGAACATTGGAGCAATCTTCAGAAGAGTCCTATGTGGCCGCTATTGAAACGAGGGTTGATCTCGATCGTTGGATTAGCTACTTCGCCGTCGATACCTTGCTAGCAAATTTTGAAACGAGCTTTGCCAATGGAGGAGCGGGCGATTACTCACTCTATATTGGTGAGAGCGATTCAAGGGCCTTTCTCACGGCTTACGATCTGGATTCTGTCTGGCTGCCGAACCCGGTGGTGGTCGAACTGCCCTTGTTTCGTGCCGGTGCCAATCCTGTTCCGAATCGTTTCTTGAAACATCCGGTGATCGCCCGGCGTTATCACGCGCGTTTGCGAGAATTGGCTCGGACTTTGTTTCGGTCGGAAGAGCTCTCATCGCGACTCGGTTACGCCTTGGGAGAGTGGGTTGAACCAGGAGAAATCGAACGGTTGATTTCCGTCGCTTCGATGCGACGCGATTTCGTTCTTGGAGCCAGTCATGTCGCTCTCGAGGTTGACCTCGATTTGCCCTTCGCGGAGCCCGCCTGGTTGCGTTACTACCTCGGGGAGAATGATGTCTTGTCACTGAAAGGGCGTTCCGATCCTTTGGAGACGAGGGTGGTCACCGTCAATGGATCGCCCGCCTCCTTCGAACCGTGGTCCGGCGAATGGTCGATTGCCGCCGTGCCCCTTCATTCTGGCGTCAATCAGATTGTGATTCGTTCGTTCAATGAGATTGAGGAGAATGAGTCGTTGATTTTTCAGGTTTACCATCCCGGAGAGGGGCTCGTCATTAGTGAGGGAGCTTTGTCGGTAGACACGATCTGGTCGGCGCAGCAGAGTCCCATCGTATTGGACCAGGATCTCCGCGTGCCGGAAGGAATAACCCTGAACATCGAACCCGGTGTCAGCCTTGAGTTTAATCGCGGGGCGAGCCTGATTGTTGAAGGACGGTTGTTGGCAAGGGGAACTCCCGATCACCGTATCTTTCTTTCGCGAAATCGTCGCGAGACGACTCGCTGGGGTGGAATTCATTTTAACGGAGCTAGCAATATGAATGAGCTTCACTATGCGACGATCGAATGGTCTGGAGCCCCGACAATGAGAGTGATTGACTCGACTGTCTCAATGATTGGCCTTCGCTGGTCTGGGGCCTTCGATTCGTACCTTCATTGCCAGAATTCGTCATTGCTCTTGAAGGATAGCGTCTTGCCAAATGCGGTGGGAGGGGAACTGATCACCGGGTTTGGTGTGCCGGTTGATGGGTTTTGGATTCTTGAAGGGAATCAGTTTGGAACGACTGGCGGGGGTGGAGATATTGTGGATTTTTCCGGAGGGCGTCGCCCCGGTTCAATGTTGCAGATTTTGGACAACACCTTCCTTGGGGGGCCCGATGATGGACTCGACTTGGATGGGGCGGATGCGTTTGTTGCAGGTAATACCTTCATGGGCTTTCGCAAGAACAATGTAGGCACTGGAGATGCGCATGCGATCTCTACGGGACTCTATGAGGGAAAGGTATCAGATCTTACCCTCGTTCGGAATGTATTTACGGACAACGAGCATGCCTTGTTGATGAAGGAGGGAGCGGTGGCCGTCCTTGAAAACAACACCTTTGTTCGTTCCTTGCTAGGGACGGTTAATTTCTCAGAAGTCCAACGTGGGACTTTTCCACCGGATTCAATTTCGATTCATCAAAGCATTGTCTGGGACAGTCCCTTGTTTCGGCATCTTGATGTGGCGCAGAATCTTAATCCTGATCTCGTTCCCGTCTTCGAGCGGTCGTTGATTTTCCCAGCTGTGGAGAGTGTCTCAGAGAGTAATTTGGAACTCGATCCGCTCTTTGTTGACCCGATCTTTGATTTTCGTTTGCAGTCCGAATCACCCGCTATTGGGGCTGGGAACCATGGAGAGGATCTTGGTGCCTTTGTCGGTCCTCAGCTGCGGATTTCTGGAGAACCTCCCTCTCTCACGAATCGCACTGGAGCCGAGCTCTCCATCAGTGGTCCGGGGATGGATGCCTACCGCTACCGCCTTGACGGTGGAGACTGGAGTGATGCGATCTCAATCGAGACCCTTCTTGTGCTGAACGCCTTATCCGTGGGCCCACACTCTGTCGAGGTGATTGGTCGCAACATTGCTGGCCGCTGGCAGGATTTCTCGGAGGCGAGTGCTTCAAGGACATGGTTTGTGAACCCTGGTTTATCGGGGGTTCGGATTAATGAAGTCTTGGCTAGTAATGTGCGTGGGCATTCGGTGGAAGGGGAGTTTCCTGATTATGTGGAACTCTACAATGCAGGCGACCAAGTCGTGGATTTGAGTCGAACGCAACTCTCCGATGATCCTGAGATTCCTAATAAGTTTGTTTTCCCGGCTGGGACCATTCTTCAGCCGGATGAGTATCTTGTCGTCTACGCCGACGGTGCCCCTGAGAAAATGGGGCTCCATGCGGGGTTTCGAATTTCGAGCCAGGGTGGAGGTGTCTACTTGCGAGAGCGGTTTTCGAGAGGGGAATCGATTCTAGATTCGGTGGAGTTTGGTCGTCAGTTGAGCGATCTTTCCCTGAGCCGTGATGCGATAGGGATTTGGACGCTTGGCGAACCAACGCCCTTGGGTTCGAATCGACCGATCCGAATGGGAAGTCTTGATCGTGTGACGATTAATGAATGGCTAGCGTCACCGCTTGGCGAGGAAGCAGACTTTGTTGAACTTTATAATTCGAGTGCCTATCCCGTGGATTTTGGTGGGACGTCCTTGTCTCTTGAACCGACATTGAGTTCGAAGACGAGGTCCTTTCCTCGCCTAAGCTTTATCAACGGTCTCAGCTTTTTGACTTGGTATGCCGATAATGGAATCGCTGGAGGGGCTGGGGAGTTAGGTTTCAGATTGTCTGACGAGCAGGGCATGATTGGCCTGCTGGATTCCCAGGGAAGGGCAATTGATCAGGTGATCTATGGCTATCAAATGGTGGGTGTTTCCTCGGAGCGAGATCCTGCCGGGGGGGCAACGATTCGGCCGAATCCGACCCCGACCCCTGGCCGTGGGATCTCATCCCTGAATATGATGCCAGAGATTTTCTTGAGTGAGGTTGTTGCTGATAATCGTGTCAGCCCCGGATCCGAGGGGACCTTTCCGGATTGGGTTGAATTGTGGAATCCTGGGGAGAGGGCTATCGACCTCGAAGGGTTGAGTTTGTCTGATGATATTGATCGCCCAGACCGATGGGTTTTTCCTGAGGGCGCCGAGATCGAAGCAGGAGGATACTTCCTCATAGATTTTGATCCGTTGCGGACCGCTGGAGCGGGCAATACGGGCTTTGGATTGAAGTCGGATGGTGACGATGTGTTTCTCTTCCGTCCGAATGGGACGGGCTGGGTTCTGATCGATGAGGTGCGCTTTGGACTTCAGGCTCCGGGATGGTCCCTTGGGAGGGTGTTCGAATCTGGCGAATGGGTTTTGAGCGACTTGTCGCCTGGAGAAGCAAACCGACCGGTGGAACTTGGCGATAGGCGCTCGCTTCGGATCAATGAATGGATGGCTCAGCCGGATCAAGGCAGTGATTGGTTTGAGCTCTACAATGGTGATGATGCGCCCTTGGCCCTTGATGGTTTGTTACTCTCGGATGACCCGTTGGTCATTGATCGCCACCGAATTGCCCCCTTGTCTTTCATTGGTGTGGACTTATTTGCTTATACCGTTTTTGAAGCCGATGGTCAGCCTGATCGCGGCGGCACTCACGTCGATTTCAAGCTATCTGCCGGCGGGGAACTCATTGGCCTCTATTCCGCGGAAGGGGAATTGATCGATGGGGTTGAGTTCTCCGAGCAGCGGAGAGGGGTTTCAGAGGGGCGTCGTCCGGATGGCGGCATGGCGATCGTCGCCTTTCCTAATCGAGCCAGTTTAGGGAAGGAGAATTTTGTCGATCTTGATGGAGACGGAATGTTGGATCCGTGGGAACGTCGTTTCGGTCTTGATCCCTCTGATGCGAACGATGGGGGACGAGATTCCGACGGCGATGGCGTCATTAACCGCATGGAATACGCCGCGGGTACGAATCCTCTGGATCCCGCGAGCCGTTTTGCGATTGAGAGACTCTTTCTCGAAGAGGGTGCCTTTGGTCTCTCGTTTGTTGGCGAGCGTGGGCAGGGATATCGTGTAGAAATCTCCCAGCGGCTTGGATTAGATGATTGGCGAGAGCTTCGCGAGATCAAACGCCTTGCTGAAACGGTTTCGCTCAGGCTCAACCTTGGTCCCGTCGAGAACGAAGGGTTCTATCGAGTGACGACTTGGTGATTAGTCAGCGGTGTTTCTGAGGCGAAAAAACTGCGTCTCTGCATCGTTGGCGATAGAGAGGCTGAATTGATCGTTGAGGGACTCAAATGGCCCTTCGGCCGGGAGCCAGCTTGCTTCACTATCGAGGCGAGACGCGGTTTCTAGAACGTAGTTCGCCGCGGCTTTGGTCCATGTTATCTGGATAGTGTCTTCGTCGCCTCGATGGATGCTCAGCGTCGGGGTTGGACCCGAGATCACCAGTCGAAGCGTCTGGTCGTGATCTTCTTCGCTTGGGTCGAATACAGGCGTTGAGAGAGAGCTTGGGCTGTCAAACTCGCCGTAGGATTCTGGCTCGATCTGGAATTCAATCACGGCAGTTGCTCCCGCCTCCAGATTTACCAGGGAGCAAGTGGCGAGGCCATCGACAATTTCGCACCCACCGTGCGAGTTTGTTTGGGATCGAATGATGGATCCTGGAGGCAATTGAGTGATGAGACGCCCGTTGGCGAGCGTCGATGGCCCTCTGTTTGCGACCTTGAGTTGGTAGCGGTAGCTCGATGGCCAACTCGGCTCGCTGGGGACGGTGAGGCTTTCGAGGCTGAGGTCGGCGGATTCGACAACAAGAAAGGACTCGATGCTCGTGACGGAGGCAGCGGGATTGGCAAGGGTGATTTTTTCTGCGGGACTGTTTTGGGGAACAATGGCGGCGACTTCTGTACTCGATCGCACTTCAAAGGCGGCTGGCAAGGTGCCGAATTGGACGCTGCTGATCTCTGTCAGGCCTTTCCCTGTGAGGGTGATGGTCGAGCCTACGGGGCCGGCCACTGGGTGGAAACTCTCGAGACTTGGCTGAATCTCGAAGACTTGCAACGAACCCGTGATGCCGGCGGGGTTTGAGATTGCCAGCGTGCCGATTCGGGCGTCGGGCGGAACGATCGCTTTCAGAGTTGTTTGAGTGACAGACTCGATCGTCCCAACCACGGTTCCGAACTGGATCTCGGTGCTGCCCGTAAAGTTTGCCCCGCTTATCTCGATTGTCTCACCGGGTGTGCCGATCTGTGGGGTGATTTGATCAATGCGGACTGGAAGAAAGAACGAGTTAAGGCTCGTTGCTCGTCCCCCTGGGTTGGCGACGGATACCGGCCCGGTTATGGCATCGTTTGGCACGACTGCCTGCAACTGGTTGTCAGCGATGATGGAATACTCAGCCTGGAAGTTTCCGAACCAGACATTGGTCGTGGTGGAGAAACTCCCCCCTTCAATGAGGATGAGGTCTCCTGGTTTCCCGGCATCGGGGGTAAGCATGCTAATGCTTGGTTCGGGGCCCGTGACAACTAATAGGTTGGTGGAACTCGTGATCCCTCCTGGATTGGTCAAAGTGATGAGGCCGCTGGTCGGCACGATCGGGGCAGTCATGCTGATTTGATTGTCGGCAACCACGGCAAAAGCCACGGGCTCTTCACCAACCAGGATGTCAGAGACGGCGGAGAAATTGCGGCCATTGATACGGACAAGTTGCCCGGCTCTTACCGAGGCTGGCTCGAAGTCTTCGATAAATGGAGCAGGAGTGTTGATGGTGAAAGGCACCGAGCTCACGGAGTCCCCGTTGATCGATTCGAACCGGGGCATGCCGGTGGTGGCCTCTTCGGGGATTGTGCCTTGGATTTGAGTGTCGGCAGTGACGGTGAATGCCGCGGATGCCTCCCCAAAATGAATCGCTGTTGTTCCGGTGAAGTTAATTCCCTCGATTGTTACCAGCTCTCCCGGGCTTGCCACATCGGGAATGATTTCCTCGACGAAGGGCGCCGTGCCGATGACGAGAAAGTTGATCCGACTCGTGCTTTCGCCAAATCCGTTCCGTAGGGTGACAGGGCCAGAAGGAGCATCGGGGGGGATCGTTAGTTGCAACTGAGTGTCCGCCGTGACCACGAACCCGGATTCGACTGTGCCGAAACGGAATGAACTGGTTCCGATGAGATTCTTTCCATTGACGGTTACTCTCGTCCCGGGAGAGCCAAATTCCGGCATGAACTCGCGGACAAAGGGGACTTGGCCCGTTGCCTCAAATGGGATCTCGCTCGAGGCTTCAGCAACCGGTGTGACGACCTTGATCGTTTTGAGCCCTACCGTGTTCGGAACACGGGCGCTAATCTGGGTGTCTCCTAGTAAGAGAAAGGTCGCCCGATCCTCTCCGAAAAATACTTCCGTCGTATTCCCTAAGTTTCGACCAAAAATAATGATTGAGTCGTTGGGCGCCCCGAATTCCGGATTGAGCTCCTCGATAAATGGCGCGCCGATGAAAGGGGTGCTGCTAACGGCGATCCCTGAGCTGGTGACAATCTGGATAGGGCCTGTGCTCGCCTCTCTGGGCACGGTCGCCAGGATGAATTGATCTGAGAGTATTTGATAGACCGCTGCCTTGGTGCCGATAAGGACATCGCTTGTTGTGCTGAGCCCCTCTCCCTGGATCTGGACTGGTGTGCCTGCGGGCCCCTGGCTGGGGGAGAACGCAGTGATTCTCGGGACCGCTGCTAAGGCTTCCGTCATGCTGAGAAGGCAGAGCCCCAAGCAGACGATGAGGCTTTGGTGTCGTTTGGCGTCGTTCCAACCCATATTCATCATCTCAAATCGCTAGCAGAATACATGCCTTGCCGCTCATTCTCTAGGCTTGTCTTGGCCTTGTTTGACCAGGAAGTCACGAATGACATTGATTTCTTCTTCCCCGGCAATGGTATGTTCTTTGGCAAATTCATGCCAACTGGCTTGGATGCCGTGCTCTTTCATCTTTTCGACGTCCGCTTTAACTGGTGCGAGTGGAATGAGAGGATCGTGATGACCATGAGTGACGAGAAACTGGCGTTCCTTGGCTGTGGGTGCCGCTTCGGCGAGGAGGGAGTCGGATTGGTGAAGATAGCCACTAATCCCGACACAACCGGCCAGGGCGTGTGGATATCGCATGCCGATTTCCCAAGTCATGAGACAGCCTTGAGAGAATCCGAAGAAGAAAATATTCTGGGATGAATAGCCCTCTGCTTGAAAGTGGTCGACGAGTTTGAAGAGCAGTTTTCGGCTTCGAACCACCCCTGAATGAGAATCTCCCTGGATGTCATACCAGGAGAACCCGCCGAAGTAATCATCGGGAGCATTGACGAGGGCGTAGTTGAGCCAGGGAAGATTGAGCATCGAAGGTAACCAGCGATAGCCCTCAATACTGTCGCCTAGTCCATGAAGAACGATCATCAGGTGCTGGCTTTTCGGATCTGCTGCCGAAACCATTTCGTAGTGTAACATGCGCTCAGCTTAGGCGGAGCCCCGTCGGTGAGTCCAGCTCGCAGCGGGGGGCGGTCGTGGTGGCCGCAGGATTTTCTTGGTTCCCGTCTCTTCGATCGTCATCGATAACAACGGTTTATGGGCTTGTGGCCTTGATTCCTGTCGTCAGTCTGAGGACGTTTTCTGGGAGTGCCTTCGTATTGAAACGTTCCTTCCGGCTGGAAAGATCTCCGATGGCATCAGCTTCTAGTATGGAGTGGTTCTCGAGTTTTTGGAGATCATCTAGATCAATATCTTGGTTAGTCCCTCGCCGAAATCGACTCGACGGCGCTCCGTACTTGTAGCTGATGGATAGGCAGGGAAACAACGGGTCTCGGTTAGACTTCTATCGGATTGCGATGTTCATCATCGAGTGTGCCTCCTATCCGGCGGTGCCTAATGCCATTGAGTTTTTCCTGTTTCCGATCCGTTAGGAGAGTCCGAAATCATGAGGTTCCACATCATGATTGTTTTTCCCGCTTGTCATTTGGGCGTGTCTCTGGTTTTTGTTGGGGGCGCTTCGCTTGCGAATCGTATTAATTCGACTGTCGCGGATAACCAGTCGTCGCCTCGTGCGAGTATTAAAACCGCTGAATGGAACCTCTCTTAAGACTCAACTCTTTTGCCGAGCATCTCGGCTCGTTGATCGATTCGGCAGCTGATCGCAGCTTCGCCGATGCCGATATCAGTGATGAATGCTTCGAGGGCTTGGCGCTGGAGCTCTTCCGTCTTCAGGTCGCTGCGAATCCGTGTTATCGGCGTTTGATCGAGTATTCTCAAGTCGATCCAATCTTGGTTGCGTCTTGGCGGGAGATCCCCTGTGTGCCGACGGCAGCGTTTAAGGAATTGGATATGACGTCGCTTCCTGAAGATTCTCGCCCCTATGTTTTTCGCTCGAGTGGTACAACCCAGTCCAATCGAGGAAAACATTTTCATTTTGATGCCTCGTTAGCGCTGTACGAGAAGAGCCTTTTGGCTTGGTTTCGACATCATGTGATCCGCGGTTTAGGGAACGACAGTTCGCTTTGTATCATGACGCCGTCAGCTCGTTCGGTGCCGGAATCTTCGTTGGTCCACATGTTCGATGTTGTGCGTCGAGCCGGGGGCTTTCGGAGTGCGGAATTCTATGGGGATGTGTCGATCGATGGCGGGTGGGGCTTGCCGGTGGAGCGATTGGTTCTTGCTCTCGGCGAGTGGTGTCGTGCTGGCGTTCCGGTGTTGTTGGTCGGGACCGCTTTTAATTTTGTTCAATTGCTGGATTGTTTGACTGAACGAGGCGAGCGATTGGTGCTTCCTAATGGTAGTCGACTGCTGGAAACCGGGGGCTATAAGGGGCGAACCCGAGAATTGGCCAAGGGTGATTTGTACCGGGAGATTTGTGTGGCTTTGGGCGTCTCAAGCGATCAAATCGTTAGTGAGTATGGGATGAGTGAGCTTTCGTCGCAGGCCTATGATCACTGTATCGGGACAGATCTAGATGCCTCAGTGCCTCGTCGCTTTCGCTTTACTCCTTGGTCGCGGGGGCTGGTGGTCTCACCGGAGACTGGTTTGGAAGTGGGACTGGGCGAGACTGGGCTGATTCAGGTCTTCGATCTGGCGAATGTCTGGTCGGTGATGGCGATTCAGACTGAGGATCTTGGGGTGCGCCATCGTGACGGGATCGAGCTCTTGGGCCGAGCCGAGCTGGCCGAAGCCAAGGGCTGTTCGCTGATGCCGAAGCTTTGATTGGGTGGAAAGAGGAAGGCAATGAGTCTCGTGAGTCAGACGGAAAGGTCCCATCGTGGGTTCCTAATTTGGTGCGGGGTGTTGCATGCCTTTACCCATAGCTTCCACGTGGTCTTGATGCCTTTGTACCTTTCGATCCAACGAGACTTTGGTTTCGACAGTGTTGCTCAGGCGACCTTGTTGATGACCGTGTTGATGGTGTCCTACTTTTTGCCTAGCTACTTGATGGGAGCAATCTCAGACCGATACGACCGTCGGTGGATCTTAGGAGTGGGCTTGGTGGTGAATGGCTTGGGTTTCGTGGGACTAGGCATGGCTTCGAATTTTAGTTGGGCCTTAATCAGCACGATCGTGGCGGGTGTTGGAGGGAGTTTCTATCATCCAGCGGCTACCTCTCTCATCGCTCAACTTTATCCGAAACAACAGGGCAAGGCTTTTGGTTTGGTTGGCGTCGGAGCGAATGTTGGATTCTTGGGCGTTCCGATCTATGCGGGGTGGCGAGTTGATCAACTCTCTGCCTCTATGGGCGCTGCTGCCTGGCGCTCCCCGGTTTTAGAGTTGGGTGGCTTGGCGGTGCTCGTTGCGTTGGCGTTTCTCGTTTTTACCCGCCACTGGCATTTGCCTCAGGAGCAGGAATCGATGAATGACGGTGCCGCGAAGACACCCTTGTTCACTTCGACGAGAGTTTGGGTGCTGTTCTTGATTGCTGCCTTTGCTTTCAGTTTGCGAGATTTCGCCGGAATGGGGATGGGAAGTCTTGGGTCTCTGTTCCTGCAGAAAGCGCATGGCTTTAGTGCTGCTGCGACAGGCCTCGCTTTGAGTGCGATCTTCTTGGCAGCGATCTTAAGTAACCCGCTGTTTGGAAAATTGAGTGATCGTCATCGCTATGGGTGGATTAGTTTTGTGATGGCCGTGGCGGGTGTCTGTGTGGTTGCATTTCCTTATTTGCCAGCCTGGGGTTTGATTCCCGGTCTGCTGGTTTACGGGTTCTTTTTCATGGCTTGCTATCCGATGATCGAGGCAGCGCTTATGGAATCGGTGTCGATCACCGTGCGAGGCAGAGTCTTTGGTCTCTTTATTCTCATCAGTGGCTTGTTGGGGAATTTATCGCACTGGTTGATTGGCCGCTGGGTGCAGACCTTGGGTGAGGTAGCCAAACAAGCTGCTTCGTATCAGGGGGCTTACTTGGGCTTGGGAAGCTTGATTTGGGTATCCATGGTTGGCTTGATCTGCCTGCGAATGATACGATCGGACTCCCGCGAAGATTTGGATAAAACGGTGCCTGCGAATGAAGTAGAGGCGACATGATATTAAACGACTTACCTGATTATTTTTTGGTGGATCTGCCACCAGAGGCGACTCTGACGCCGACCGTGGTCTCGGATGCGTGCGAAACGCTGAAGAGAAATCGGCGGCAGTATCTCGTGGATCGTCCCACCGAAACCCTGCTTCGCACGTTGGGTTTGGTCGCAGAGAAATGGCTCGATCGAGAGTATCCTATCCGGCAGATCGCAATGGAACATGGCGAGCAGATGTCGGGGTTTCCTCGCTACAATATCGAGAAAGGTCTAGATAGTTTGTTTCGCGGGATCACCCAGGAAGCGCTGAATCACTTGATTCTTCAAGATCTTGGCCACGTGCGTCGGATCGATCATCCGACCTCTGGAGATGCCGAGACGCGAACCGGTCGGAAAAGTTTTGCGGTAGGACCGGAACTGATCGCTCATGTCACCGGAGGTGTTATTCCGAATCCCGTGATCACAAGTATGGTGCTTGGCCTGCTCGCTCGTTCTGCTCAATTCATCAAGTGCGCCCGGAAGACCTCGTTTCTGCCTCGACTCTTTGCTCACTCGATCTATGAGACCGACCCAAAGTTAGGAGCTTGTTTAGAGATTGCCGAATGGGTTGGGGGAGACGACCAGTTGGAAACCCCCTTGTTTCGTGCTGCCGACTGTGTCACAGCGATGGGGAGTGATCAAACGATCGAGGCATTGGAGACTCGGCTGCCGAAACAGACCCGCTTCATTCCTTATGGGCATCGCGTCAGTTTTAGCTACGTGACGAAGGCTGGCTTGGAGGATTGCAATCCGCGTGTCTTGGCTGAACAGATTGTCGATGACGTGGTGCAATGGAATCAGAACGGGTGTTTGTCTCCGCACGTGGTTTATGTGGAGAAGGGAACTACGCCAAGCCCTGATCGCTTGGCGCAGCTGATTGCGGATGAATTTGTGCGACGAGAAACGTCAGAACCCCGAGGCTCGATCAGCGATCGGGAAGCCGCGACGATTGCTAATCGGAGACGCCTCTACGAGATTCGAGCTGCCAATAGTCAAGATACCTTGATTTGGAAAAGCCGAGATTCGACTGAGTGGACCGTGGTCTTTGACAATGAGCCCCGGTTTCAGCAGAGCTGCGCCAATCGATTTCTTTATGTTAAAGCCGTCGATGCTCTAGAGGATGCGCTGGGTGGGGCAGATGAGATGATCGGGAAGGTATCCTGTGTTGGCCTTTGTGCCTCCTTACATGAAGCTCAGAAAACTGTGGAGCGATTGGCTCGCTGGGGGGTTACGAGAGTTTGTCCGATCGGCAAGATGCAGCACCCGTCCATTGCCTGGCGGCATGACGGACGATTAAGTTTGGGAGAATTGATGACTTGGACCGATTGGGAGTTATGAAAGTAGAGTTGCGAAAATCGTTTCAATTTGAGGCCGCCCATTTGCTGCCGCTGTTACCTGAGGACCATAAGTGTCGACGCCTTCATGGGCACAGCTTCAGTGTGGAGGTGGTTGTTGCCGGAGAATGTGATCCAGCCCTGGGATGGCTCATGGATTATGCAGAGGTCTCAAAAGCCTTTAAGCCGCTTTGGGAAATGTTGGATCACCGGTATCTCAATGAAGTAGAGGGTTTGGAGAATCCTACGAGCGAGATGATTGCCAAATGGATCTGGGATCGATTGAAACCAGCCCTCCCGTTGCTCGATCAAATCGTTGTCGCGGAGACCTGCAACTCTGCCTGTGTCTATCGCGGACAGTAGGTTGATAATTGTTAGTTGTTAATTATCAATTCTTAGCCATTAACCATTAACCCTTTTGGTGGCTTCGGATCAGCTCTATGGTGGCTTTCATGACGCTGGATATCGTGCGGTTCTGTCGGTAGATGAGCACGATACTTCGATAGGGTCTTGGCCCGTCGAGTTGACGGAAGACGATCTTTTTTGAGGTGACGCCTTGTTTGGCCATTTCGGGAACGAGAGAAAGGCCTACGTCCTTTTGAATGAGCGCCATGACGGTTTCGATCTGTGCGCTGCGACACGCAACATTGGGTTGAAAGTTTCGGTCATGGCAGAATTGAAGGGTTTGTTGACCGAGACAATGACCATCCTGCATCAAGATAAAGCGTTCTCCGATCACGTCCTGCCAATCGTTCTTCTTCTTTGCTGCCAGTGGGCTTGAGGCGGGAAGGGCGAGCCAGAGGTCTTCTTGGAAGAGTTCCTCTTTGACCAAATTCTGGCCAATGACTGGGAGGCTTACGATCCCGATTTCGATTTCCCCTCGGTGTACTGATTCTACGAGCCGATCGGTGGTTTCCTCGTGAATATGGGTTTCGATTTTTGGATGAGCCCGTCTGAGTCGTTCGACGATTCCTGGAAGATAGTAGGGGGCGATTGTCGGTAGGGCGCCGATGGTGAGTCGACCGCTCGGTTCATTGAGGAGACTATTGAGTTCGGTTTTCGCGCTGTGGACCTCCTGAAGGATGGACTCGGCTCGGTCCAAGAGTACTTTACCCGCTTGAGTTAGGACGGCGCGGCGTCGGAGGCGTTCGAAGAGGCGATGGCCTAGTTCCTCTTCGAGTTTGATGATCTGTTGGCTGAGCGATGCCTGCGCGACATGACACTGCTCGGCAGCTCGGGTGAAATTACCGGTCTTAGCAACAGTAGTGAAATATCGCAACTGGTGGAGTTCCATAGGCAGTGCCTATCGTAACCATGGGAAACAAATATTTCCATTTCTATCGATACTTTGGCTTAGTTTTCGACACGAGATCTGGATGGACTATAAATTTTGGAAATGATGAATCGAATGAATATGAAATTCGTGGCGGGGGCGATAGTTGCTGGAGGCCTGCTTTCGAGCTCAGCTCAGGCGCAAGGCTATAAAGATTATTTACCCATCTTTGGTCGAGCTCTGCATTCTGTCGCGGAGATTCCCCGCTCGGAGGTGGATACCTTGCGGGTTGAGCTTGGTAGGACCTTGTATCACGAGAAACGTCTGAGTCGGGATAATTCGATTTCCTGTAATTCTTGCCATGATACCCAAGGCTATGGCGTTGATGGGAAGGCGTTTTCCGTCGGCTTTGACAATCATCTCACCGGACGTAACTCGCCGACGAGTTTCAATGCCTTCATGCACATCACTCAGTTCTGGGATGGGCGAGCTCCGACCGTCGAAGAGCAAGCGAAAGGGCCCATCTTGGCTGGAGGCGAGATGGCGATGCCCTCGGCCGAGGCAGTGGTGAAGAAACTTAGTGGGATTGCTGGCTACAAGGAGCTCTTTGCTGGGGCCTTTCCAAATAGTGAGCCGCCCATCACCTATGACAATGTGGGAACCGCTATTGGCGCCTATGAGCGGCTCTTCGTGACTCCGAGCCGTTTCGATCTCTTGCTGGATGGGCATGATGCCGCGCTGAGTGCTCAAGAAAAACGAGGGCTTACAAAGTTCGTTGAGAACGGCTGCACCACCTGTCATTCCGGACCACTGTTGGGTGGGAGCCTTTATCAGAAACTCGGTCTGGTGAAGCCTTGGCCAAATCAGAAGGATCAAGGCCGATACGATCTCACGAAGATTGAGTCTGACCGAATGCTCTTCAAAGTGCCTTCGCTTCGAAACATTGCCAAGACAGGTCCATATTTTCATGATGCCTCCGCCTCAAGCTTAGAAGCGGCGATCAAGATGATGGGACAACACCAGCTTGGGCTTGAGCTCTCTAGTGCTGATGTTGCAGATATAAGTGCCTTTTTCGGTAGCCTCAGCGGGGAGCTAGATCCCTCTGTTGCAGCGGCCCCAGAGTCCTTTCCAGGCGAATAGGCCCGATAACAAGACTAGTTTGATGAACTGGCGCTGTGTCTGGCGGCGCCAGTTTTTTTGTGTCTCTGGTGCTCGACGGAGCTGTTTCTTTCGCAAGCACCGTTCTGCGAACGTTTGAGACGTTGAATCTCGGCGACAGCGATCTATAATTGAGGGCGAATGACGAAGGAAAAGCAGGTACAGGCGGCCGCTTTGAGTGGTGCCTTGGCAGTTGGTTTAGGGGCGTTTGGGGCTCACGGCTTGGAGGCGATTCTGGAGCGGAATCAAACGGTTGATGTCTGGGAAACTGCGGTCTCTTATCACTTTATCCACACCTTGGTGTTGCTCTGGTTAGCGGGGCAGGCCTCAATGGGGAAGGGGCCACGGCGTTGTTTCACGTTTGGGATCGTGGTCTTTTCCGGTACACTCTATGTGCTTGCTATTTCAGGGATTCGTTGGCTTGGGGCGATCACCCCCATTGGCGGAGTTGCTCTGATTGTCGCTTGGGTTTGGCTAGCTGTTCAGGCAAGTTCAAAGAATCAGTCTCATGAGCCAGAGCGCTAGCTTTAGTGGTGCCTAGGGACTCATCAATTGCCCTTTTTATTACTGTGATTGAACCGAATAAACGTTTTGGCAACTCCAGGGTTGCCTCTGAGGGGATTCGCAGGGTTTGATGGGGGGGCTGAGTTGCTATTCAGCCGATCGGAACTAGAGATTTGTAAACGTTGAGAGAATATGGAGCCGACTAAGACAGCTTACGGAATTTGGAGTGGGGGCCGGTTTATGCATTTTGGTGAAGCCTTGGATGAAGGCAAAATGACGGATGTCATTCACCATGCGTATCATAAAGGGGTTCGAACTTTTATGACGGCGGATGTTTACGGTGGAGGCGAGGCCGATGAGATGATCGGTGAGGCGCTGAGTGAGTTTCCTCGAGATTCGTACTGTTTGATTGGTGCGGTAGGGCATGACTACTATCAGGGCAAGCGCGATGGTGCCAAGGGGTTCCCTCGATTTACTGACTCTCGCCTTCGTCCGGCGAACCAATATCGTGACTATCTCAAGACAGCCACAGAGAAGGCCTTGAAACGCTGCAAGACCGAGAAATTTGATCTCCTGCTCCTACACAATCCTGATTCGGTCGGCTACTCGAGCGATGCGGTATGGACGGCGATGCAGTCGGTAAAAGAGGATGGCATGACGGATCAATTGGGAATCGCACCGGGTCCGGCGAATGGGTTTACCCTCGATCTAATTCTAAGCTTCGAACGTTTTGGCGAGTTTATCGACTGGGCCATGGTTATTTTGAATCCTCTCGAGCCGTGGCCAGGAAAGTTGTGCTTGCCTGCTGCCGAGAAATTTGGGGTGAACCTCCTCACGCGCGTCGTCGATTATGGAGGGCTTTTCCACGGGGATGTCCTTCCGGGGCACGAATTCGGGAATGGGGATCATCGAACCTACCGCGCTCCAGGATGGGTGGAGGCCGGGAATGAAAAAATTGATCAAATGAGGGATTATGCCAATAAGTACGATCTCACACTTCTCCAATTAGCTTGTTTGTGGAATTTGTCACACACGCCGGTTAAATCAGTGGTGCCTACCTTGATTCAGGAAGCTCATGAGACCGCGAAGCCGATCAAGGTGAAGGCAGACGAACTGGCAAGTCTGCCGGATATCACGCTCGATCCTGATGACGTGGCTGCGATTGAAGCGATCGGGAACAACAAGGGATGTATGGCTCTCAAGGGTGGGAATCCCACCTACTCCGGTGATGCAGTGGCTGATGGTTGGGAATTGAATCCTGACTTGGAAGCGGTTGCGGAACGCTGGAGTATTCGTCCTGAGGAAGACCTCGTGTGCGTTCACTAGTGTTGCTGTTGGGGCTTTAAGCTCTCATGACAGTTCACATTCTACCTTGGGTGTTTTGCCTGTCGTCGCGAGGGAAGAATTCAATTCCCTCGCGCTGACTCTCCCTCATCCTAAGATGTGGTCCGTCGCTTGGGTGAGTGTGTCAACGACGAGGGCTTGACTTAGGTCCACACCTGGCTCTTCAGTAAGCTTCGAACCGTAGCCTGTTTTTACCAAAATACTCTTCCGGACTCCGGCGTTCCAGCCACATTTCAGATCGCTCAGTTTGTCGCCAATCATGTACGAATTCTTGAGATCAATGTTATAATCCTTTTCCGCATCCAGGAGAAACTGTGGGGAAGGTTTTCGGCCATAACTCGTTTCCTCTGGGGCTTCCGGTGCGAAGTAGATCTTCTTGAACTGAATACCTTCGTCCGCTGCCAGAAGGCATAGCTTGTCATTGACTGCGTGCATGTCGGCGACTGTGTAGTAACCTCGTCCAATGCCTGATTGGTTTGTGACGATGAATAAGATGAAACCGTGAGCTTGTAGCCGCCTTAGAGACCTGAGGGCATCATCAAAGAGAGTCAATTTATCGGGATCACAAAGGTAGGATTTCTCGATGTTAATGGTTCCATCGCGATCTAAGAAAATAGCAGGGTTCATTGGCACTGGCTAAGGCTATTCAAGAGCTCTTTCCGGGTGACGGTTGCTGTTCCTCGTTTGCCAACAACAATCCCGCCCGCGTGGTTCGAGAAGAGCGCAGCCTCAATCGGTGAAGCTCCAGCAGCTATGGCAAGGGTGAATGATGCAATGACGGTATCTCCTGCCCCTGAGACATCAAATACTTCTTGAGCGACCGTAGGGATGTGGATGGGTGCTTGCCCCCTCTGGCAGATGAGCATGCCTAGGTCGCCAAGGGTGATCATCATGATGGTTGGTCTTAGTCGCCGTAGGAGGCGTGATGCGACCAATCGCAGATTCTTGTCTTTTAACGGATTGCGATGCCGAGTGACATCGTCTACGACAGCAAGTTCGAAGGCTTCTTTTCGGTTGGGCGTGATTAGGGATACGCCAGCGAGTTCGACTTGATGTGCTGGTTTTGGGTCGAGACTCAGCCAGATGCCTCGCTCTTGACATTCCTGTCGGAGGAAGGTCAGTAGCGAATTGGTAATCATTCCTTTGGCATAGTCGCCGATGATGATGGCCGAGGCTTTTTTGAGCGCCGGGCGGAGAATCTTTTCGAGAGTTTTTTGCTCTTGGGATGTCAGGTCGCTCACGATTTCACGGTCGACTCGGACGATCTGTTGCTGCTGGGCAACGATCCGTGTTTTTGTTCCGGTCGTGCGTTTCGAGCTGGTTCGCAGTCCTCTGCAGTCAACGTTCTCCTGCTCGAGGATTTCTCTCAGTTGAGTTCCCTCTCGGTCCTTGCCGATGATTGAGTAGAGAGCGGTTGGCGTATCTAATGCCGTCAGATTCCGGGCGACATTCGCAGCCCCTCCTGGCATGAGTGATTCTGATTGAAAGCGGAGAACGGGAACGGGCGCTTCGGGCGAAATTCGTGAGACCGTTCCAGAGATAAAACTGTCGAGCATCACATCCCCAATGACAAGCACGCGAGTCTGGGCGGCATGGTCCAGGATTTGGCGGGCTCGATCCGAGGAGAGTTGTTGCATGGACCTCAGTTAAGAAAGGCTGTGAGGGGGCTCGTCGCCGCGGCCTCGACGGATTGAGGGCCGAGGCCGCTTCGATAGGCCTCGCGTCCTGCTTCGACTGCTTTTCTGAAGGCGCCGGCCATTCGGTTGGGATCGGTGGCGACTGCAATGGCTGTCTTGACCAGAACCGCGTCGGCTCCTAATTCCATTGCTTCGGCCGCGTGGCTTGGGGCGCCAATGCCTGCGTCCACCACGACAGGAACGGTTGCTTGTTCGATTATGATCTTGATCTGATCCCGCGTCTGTATGCCCCGATTCGACCCGATCGGTGACCCGAGAGGCATCACCGTTGCGGTCCCCACTTCCTCGAGTCGCTTGGCAAGCACGGGGTCGGCATTGATATAGGGTAAGACGGTAAATCCTTCCTTTACCAAGATCTCTGCTGCCGCGAGCGTCTCAATGGGATCTGGCAGGAGATAGCGGGGATCGGGGTGGATCTCCAGCTTGACCCATTTGGGGAGGCCCGCCTTGACTGCAAGTCGGGCAATGCGAACGGCTTCATCTGCATTCATGGCGCCGCTGGTGTTGGGGAGGAGGAGATATTTCTCGGGATCGATAAACTCGAGGATGTTAGCAAAGGGATCGTTCTTTCCCGTGAGATCTGCCCGCCTCAGCGCCACTGTGACCAGTCCCGTGCCGGTGTGCTCAAGCGCATCGCGCATGGCTTCGGGTGAGCTGAATTTTCCGGTGCCAACAAGAAGGCGTGAATTGAATTCACGGTCGGCGATTTTAAGGTGTTCGCTTGGATCAAGCATTGTCGGGAAGAGGATAGAAAGCCCTACTCAAGTCGTCTAGATTTGATTCGAATTGCTTGGCTTAATTGCCACTTAACGGCGTTCAGCCGTCCAAGGGAGGGTAACGTTCTCGTCGTTGAACTTCGTCGAAACCTTTCCAGAGATTCGATCTCCCTTCACGGTTCCCGTCAAATTATAGGTCATGGTGCCTCCTTGCGGGCGGTCTCGGACGATTTGTAGTTGAATTTGGTCTTGGAAACGCCCTCCTGACTTGAATGCGAGAACGCGATCCGGTCCGAAGGCGATTTTACCGTTCAATACGGGCCCGTTGGCTGAGATTTCCAGCGTTGCTTCAGCCATCCCCTCTGGACCTTCAATTTCGAATCGCCATTCTCCGTCGACATTGACGGGCTCAGCTTTCATTGGGCGATCACCAAGCTCTCTTGATACAACGGATTCAATGCTTTCTGCCCAGATACCGTATCCAGCGGTGGAGAGATGAAGAAAGTCAGGCATGATGGATGGGGAGATGGTTCCCTGGTCATTCATGAAATGAGGCCCGATATCGAGGAATTGAACGAATTCTCCATCGCTGAGGCGGCTCAGCGCTTGATTGACTTGCAAGATTTTACCTCGCCGTTCATTGAATTTGTTTCCTCGAGGAAAGATGGCGAGCAACAACAGTTTTGTCTGCGGCAGTTTGCTTCGAAGTTGTGTTACGACTGCTCGCACCCCATCGACCATCTCGCTAGCCGTATTACGATCATTGGCTGAATTGTTCGTTCCAATCATGATGACGGCTAGCTTTGGTTCGATGCCTTCCAGGTTGCCGTTGTCCATGCGCCAAAGCACGTGCTGGGTGCGATCGCCACCGATGCCTAGATTGATGGCCTTTCGATGGCCGTAGTAGGTGTTCCACACCACCTTGCCGCGTCCTTCCCAGCCTTGGGTGATCGAATCACCAATGAAGGCCAAGTCGATGTTGCCTTGATTTGCTTTTACCTTCGTATTGAAGCTTTCGTGGCGCTTCATCCAACCGCCCGGGCGAGGACTGGGAGTGAGTGCCGAGTGTTTCGTCGAGAGGTCGTTTTGATCGGCTGCGGAGAGAAATCCGCCAAACGGTATCGAGGCGAGCAGATAGGTGGCTAGGACGAGGCTTCTCATGGCAAGAGCTTGTCCTGTCGGTCGGCCTTATGCAAGTCCGGGACAGGCTTGATCGCTTTGGGTTGTTTGACTTTTCTCGCTGGCTCGCTTCATTATCACGTTTGTTTCAGTAAGTTAGTAATACGAGGTTAGTCGCCAGGCGTCGTGAAAATGTGGTGCGACCGTTGAATCTCGTCGATGTGAATTTGATATGAATCGACCAAGAATGGCTCTTGTTGCAGCGATGGTTCTTTGTGGACTCTCAGTTTGGGCAGCTAGAGCAGCGGCTCCTGGGGCGCAAACCGAAGCGGATTGGCAGGATAACCGTTGGAACGAGATGGACTCAGGACGGTTTCAGGCTTCCGTGGTTCCCTTGCCGTCAGGGCTCGTTTTCAAGGGGCTGAGTATCCTTATCGGAGAACGAGAGGAGCGAACGGTCTGCTACGACACTCAGTCGGGTCAGTTGAAGGGAATGTGGCAAGGTGGTTTGTTGACTCACAATAGCCGACGATTTGGCGTCGTGAATGGATCAGCCCCTGCTGGCCCTCCGATCGAATTGCTGCCCGACGGGGGGGCGCTTGGAAGTTCTTCGGTTCGATGGATAGGACATTCTCTCCATAACGATCGACTTGTTCTTCACTATGATACCGATGGGCGCAAGGTGCTCGAGTCTCCTTGGTGGGAGCCGAGTGGACCGGTTGGTGTCTTGTCGCGAAGTTTCCAAGTGGAAGCGGGAGATTCGACCGTTGTCGTACCCGTGCTGGAAGGGGAGATGCTGGCTGAGGAGGCCGTGGAGAACGAAGGATCCATTGTTCAGTCTGTGAAAGCGTCTACGGGGAATCGAGTGATAGTCGTCCAGGGCTCACAGGAGGCCATACGCTTGATTTCTGATTCGAATCGCGGTGTGGTGGGGCTCTCCATTGCACCTAGTGATGGTCTGCTTAGGTTTCGGGTCTTAATTATCGATCAAGGAGATTGGAATACTGATAAGTCACTTGATCGGTTTGATGCAGATCGGGGGATCGACCTTGGCCGCCTGACGAAGCCAGGGAAGAAGCGATGGAAACCGCTTTCAACCCAAGGGGTCCGATCGAGGCGCCCTGAGGCTTATACGATTGATACGCTCACGGTTCCCTACTCGAATCCTTGGAGGTCGTTAATGTTCTTTGGTGGAATCGATTTCTTGCCGAATGGGGATGCAGCGGTCTGCACGCTCTATGGCGATGTGTGGATCGTGAAGGGGATTGACGACACGCTTCAGAATCTTGAGTGGCACCGCTTTGCGACGGGCCTGTTTCAGCCTCTGGGACTTCAGGTTGTTGAGGGGATTGTTCACGTTCTGGGTCGCGATCAGATTACGGCTCTTCATGACACCGACGGCGATTTGTTTGCCGATTTGTATCGGAACCACTCGAACCTCATTAAGACCCAATCGGGGCATAATTTTGTGACCAGTTTGCAGGCGGCGGAGGATGGGACGCTCTACTATGTCGATCCCCACGGTGTACAAAAGATTTCTCCAGATGGAACCAAAATTGAAACTATTGCAACGGGCTGGCGAAATCCAAATGGGATGGGGTTGAGCCCTGATGGCATTCTGACCGTTGCGCCCCAACAAGGGGCATGGACGCCGTCGTCGCAAATCTCAGAGGTGAAACCTGGTGGCTACTATGGCTTCGGAGGACCTCGCAAACCTTTTAGGAATCCCCAAGGGTACGATCCGCCTCTTTGCTGGATACCTCATTCGATTGACAATTCAGGCGGGAGTCAAATTTGGGCAGCGGATTCAGGCTGGGGGCCTCTGAGCGGCCAAATGATTCATCTGTCTTATGGGCGTTGTTCGATGATGCTGGTTTTGAGGGATGTGGTCGATGGCCGATCTCAAGGAGGAGTAGCACCCCTTCGAGGCAAATTTCTTTCCGGAGCGATGCGGGGAGCAGTAAATCCAAAAGATGGTCAATTGTACGTTGCCGGTTCCAAAGGATGGCAGACAAGTGCCCTACGAGATGGGGCCTTACAACGGGTAAGATATACCGGGCGTACGCTTCGAGTTCCGATTGACTTGAAAGTCTATGAAAACGGTGTCTGGCTGAAATTCGCCGAGGCGCTCGATACGGAGTGGGGGGCGGATCAAACAAACTACGCCATCGAACAGTGGAACTATCGTTATTCTAAGGCGTATGGTTCAAAAGATTATTCTGTTGCTCAACCTGAGAAAACTGGTCGAGACTCATTGAAGATTTCTGGAGTTCAGTTGAGCAAAGATCGGAAATCGGTCTTCGTCGAGACAGATGAAGTGCTCCCGGTAATGCAGATGGCGGTGCGCTATAACCTTCGTTCTGCTGAGGGCGATCGCGTTCGCGGGGCAATTTATAACACTGTGATTGCGCCTCGCCCCGCGAGAGATTAATTGACGGCACTCTCGGGGGGCAAGGCACTGTTAGTCGAAGTCTTGAGGAGATTTCGACTTCGCTTCGCTAGCCAAGATCTTGTCTCGAAGCTCAATCCGTTTTCGAGTTTCATTGTCCGCTAGGTTTCCGAAACTTGAATTGTCCGGAGTCCAGCGGGGAAGTTTTTTGAAGGCTTCGTTGAGCTGGTTTCGGACCTTTTGTAGGGCTGGAGTGAGGTTGGAAATGGCGAGAGGGTTTTCTTCGTCCCAATCATTGGGGACATCATAAAAGCGGCCGTCGTCGTAGAGCTTGTGTCGACCATTGTAGGCGAAGCGCACACGCCGAAATTTTGGCGTTATTGAGCCAGGGTCTTTGTCGTAGTGGACGATCACTTCCTTGCGCGGATTACCTCGTTTTCCTTTGAGCTGAGGAAAGAAACTGCGTCCGTCAAGTAAGCGATCGTTGGGAAGCTTCGCCTGAGATGCCTCAGCGAGGGTGGGGAGGAAGTCGCTAAAATCGATGAGGTCATGGCATTCCGTTCCCGCTTCGATGGCGCCTGGCCAAAGGGCAATGAGGGGGACATGACACCCTGCGTCGATGGGGAGTGCTTTTCCACCTGGAACCAGCCGGGATCCTTGCCGCGAGATGAGTCCACGGCCGGTCCCATTGTCGGTAGTGAAAATGAGTAAGGTGTTTTCTGCGATTCTTACCTGTTCGAGTTTCTTGACGATGCGATCCACGAGATAGCCAGTGTACTGAATCATCCCTCCGAAGTACTTCTGGTTGCTCTTAGACTTGTGGGATGGCGGGTAGTGTGTCGTATGAGGGGTGGGGACAAATGGGCTGTGGGTGAGTGCCATCGGATAGTAGACAAAGAATGGCTTTTTCTGGTTTTCGTCGATGAAGTCGAGAATGAATTGAGTGTAGATATCGGGCCCAAATTCCTCGGCGGTAGTGGGGCGGTAATTACCATTTTGTAGGATGCAGGGATTCCAAAAACGAGAAGTGGTTCGGTCTCCCGTAAGAGAATTGGATTTATAGTGGGCTTGATCGGCTGGTTTGAGGTAGTGGGAATAGGCCCACATGCAACTTTGATCGAAGCCGCAGTCGCTCCACCACGTTCCCTTGATCGTCGGCTCGGCGCCACCGGAGAGTTGCCACTTCCCCGCGATGCAAGTGGTGTATCCCGCCTCTTTGAGGAGATTTCCGAAGGTTATTTGACCGGCTGGCATGAGTCCGAACTGACGATAGTTGCGAGCGTTGGATTGCCCGGTCATGATCTTGACTCGAGATGGCGTGCATACGGGTTGGGAGTAACAATGAGTGAATCTCATCCCTCGTGATGCCAATTGGTCGAGCAAGGGAGTCGTATAGCTCGTGCCTCCATTGCAGCCTAGGGCCTCATAGCCAAGATCGTCGGCCATGATAAGGATGATATTAGGGCCTTGTGCCGCATCGGTCAAAGTACTGGCGAAAAGAAGAGCGAGACCAAGAGTTCTGAGAGCTGTCATGGAATTGGGTTTGGGCTTTTGGAAGTGTCGCCTCGTTTGTTGCTTCTAGGCAACAAGAATTCGAGACGATCCAAGGCTTTACGAGAGCTAGTGACTCCTTAATAATTGCTCCCATGAACCTTCTGTTTCGCTGTGCTTCGATTGCGTGTGTCCTCCTCTTCACCCCGTTGAGTCTGCTTGGGGTTGCCCCAACTGAGACGATCCAGCTCTGGCCGGGAAAGGCACCAGGGGTTCAACCTACGGGGCTTGGCGAAGAGCAGGTTCTGGAAGGCCGGCCGCGTCCGTTTTATCAGATCACCAATGTGACCGTCCCGACGTTGGCCGTGTATCTACCGGAAGCCTCGAAGCGAAATGGAACGGCCGTGCTCTTGTGTCCTGGCGGAGGATTGCAGCGCTTGGCCATTGAAATTGAAGGCCTTGAGATGGCTGAGCGCTTGTTGTCAGAGGGCTTGACGGTATTCTTGCTGAAATATCGAGTTCCTGCACCAATTGAAACGGCTTTGATGGATGCTCAGCGAGCGATGGGCATCATTCGTTCGCGCGCGGCGGAGTGGGAGATTGATCCCAATGGTATCGGCCAGTTGGGGTTTTCTGCTGGTGGTGAGATTGGGGCTTGGCTTGCCACGCACTACGAGAAACGTGCGTATGCCCCAGTGGATGCTGCAGATCGCGTTTCTTGTAAACCAGATTTTGTTGGTCTCATCTACCCGGGAGGGCTTCTTGAGCGTGGTACTGGTTCTTTGAAACCGGCTCTTTCAGATCGCATCGATGGCAGCGTGCCCCCAACGTTTTTCGTCCACGCTTTTCATGACTTTAGCCAAAACAGCTTGGAGATGGTTGCGGCGCTGAAGGCCGCTGGGGTGCCGACGGAATTTCATTTGTACCAGAGAGGGACGCATGGCTTTGGTGCTCGCAGTTCAGGGAATCCGGTGGGTTCATGGGTGACCCGTTTTACCGAGTGGTTAGCAGCCGAGGGTTTTACCGAGAGTTATCCCATCCGAAAATATGCCAGAGATCTGTATGAGGCGGTTTCGTCTGGAGCGCGCCTTCCCCGTCTCGGGTATGTGTTGTCGGATTCAACGCTCGCCGACGCCTATGCGGTGCAAAAGCACTATGTGAAAGAGGTGCTTCGAGAGTTGACGATTGGCGGCTTCAAAGGGGCTGGTGCGTCTGCTGCCGCGCAAGAAAGCATGGGAATCCCAAGCCCCTTGACTGGAGTCTTACCTAAGGAGGGGAGAATCGAATACAACGGTGGGCTGCAAGATGTGGGGAGCGCGGCTGACAAATTTATCGTTGAAACTGAGATTGGCTATGTCTTTGGTGTTGATATCGCCAACCAGGTGCGGACCGACCAACAAATGAGAGACGCCGTAGTATCAATGATGCCGGTGATTGAGTTGCCGAATGATGTCTCGCCCCAGATTAACGGCATCACATTGCACGAAAATATCTCTGCCAATATCGGCTCAGAGCGATTTATGGTGGGGCCAGCAAAGTCGCCGAGCGAGGTGGATCCAAATCAGATGCCGATCTCTTTAACGGTTGATGGAAAGGTCTTGCACGAAACGAATGGAGGAATCGCGAAAGGCGGGCAATGGCACAATCTAAGGAGCATTGTGAATCAGTTAGTATCACAAGGTTACACCATTCCCAAAGGGACAGTGGTTATCTGTGGTGCCTTGGGAGGTGTCCACAAAGCGGTTGCGGGACATTACGTTGCGGATTTTAGTCGACTGGGGAAGATCGAGTTTCGTGTGCGTCCGTAACGATAGCTTATCCCCCCCTGATGTGATTTGGCTTCAACGTAACAACACAATCTGTCGGAATTCTAAGATTCCAGCATAGGTAGGTCTAGCTGCGTTTAGTTTGGTAGAGCGCCTCGTCGTTGAGGAAAGCGATCACCAGTGTTCACCAAGAACCGGTTTGCCAACTAGGCGTTGGAACGGGACGAGGCGCGAAAACGATTCGACGTGGCCTTTCATCCCGGCCGGAGAATTGCGGCAAGACATTCTCAATAACCTCCGGTCTGTCTTCTGGATGCTTCTTCAGAATTACCGGCAAGATTGAGCATAGGCCGAGCAAGTTCTAGTGGAATCATCTTGCCGGTACTTTGTGGGGCATCATGGTGCCTCTATGAGGACGACTCTGACTTTGGATCCGGACGTAGCCGTAAATCCCGAATAAACCGCAACGGAACTTAGGAAGCCCTTCATGGATGTTGCCAATGCGGCTCTGAGAAATGGTTTGGATCAAGTTCTTAACTCACTGCCAAGCAAAAGTTCTATTGCACTGAACCTAAACCCATGGGGGGACGACCCGGGTTGAACGACAACAGCATTAGTGATCTATTCGCTTATGGAGAAGGGGAAGATAGTCGGTGATTCTAGTAGATGCTAACATACTGCTGTATGCCGAGGCTAGGCGTTCGTCCTCGCATGCTGGAAAGGATTTGTCTGTGCCTTCGATGGGGCAAATAACACCTCCTGATCCAAGTTCGAGTGTATTTGAGTTGCCTGAGGAGGTTGTGGCCTAAATGCAGAAGGCGATTGCGAGCCTCCATGATGTCGCCGAGGTGCCATTTGTTGAGGATGAAGTGGAGTTGGATTGGAAGGAAGTTCGGCCACAGTTGTTGGGAAATATTCCTGATGCGGAGATGCGTGCGGCTACGGCCACGTGGATGCTGAACGTTGATCAGTTTATGGAAACCATGACACGGAGCGATGCCAAATGGATTGATTCGACCGTTAACGATCAACTGGCGGGAATAGTAATCCCGGATGACTTGACGTTGGAACAGAAGTCAGTATTGCGAAGGACCCTTGAGATACAAGCGGCTACCCTAAGGATGGAAGGAGAACCCTTTGCCGAGCAGATGCGCGAGTATCAAAAAGAGAAAGAGAGGGAATTGCAGGAGCGCATTGGGGATGGTGCTCTTCAGCCCTAGTGGCTTTTGCCGGAGCGAGCAATTTTGGTTTTTACGGCCAAGTGGACCAATGCGTGATCGACTTGAAGACGACTTCTTAGGCCGTTGCTCGATAAATAGCCCAACGTCCAGATCCTTCGATCGCAAGCAATCCGTACTGGTTCAGTTTTTTGAGGAGGTAGTTGGCTCGGTGCCGATCAATTTCGAGGAGTTCCCGGCAGTCGCCATTGTTGATCATCCCGTGTTCACGCACGTATTCCAGGATTCGCGACTCGTCCGACTCTAGATCGCTCTCATTGGCCCGTTGCGCACGCTTGTTGAGCAAGGCTTCGGAATCAACCGGGATGGCGGGCTTTGCGGGCGCCGCAATGGGGGCTGGATTGATTGTTCGTTGGCGAACATGAATGAAATGAAGGTGTTCCGGTTGAATCATCGTTCCGCCGGATTCTAAGATGGCTCTTTCAATGATATTCTTGAGTTCCCGAATGTTGCCGGGAAAGGAGTGAGTTTTCAGGCGTTCGATGGCTTCTTGGGTGATTGGAACGTTCTTGGGAAAGCCAAGTTCGGCGGAGAAGTATTGGACGAAATGGCCGGCTAAGAGGGGGATGTCTTCGCTTCGTTCTTGGAGTGTCGGCAGTTCAATCACGAAGCGTGCGAGCCGATAGTAGAGATCTTCACGGAAGCTGCCGGCTTCGATGTTTTGAGTGAAGTTGATATTGGTTGCGGCGACGATCCGAACGTTTGATTGCCTTTCTTCGGTGGCGCCAATCGGGGTGAATGCGCCGGATTCGAGGACACGGAGAAGTTTGGCTTGGAGGTCTAGTGGCATCTCTCCGATCTCATCTAGGAAAAGGGTTCCATTGTGAGCCATTTCAAATAGGCCCAGTTTTGCTCCGGTGGCTCCCGTGAAGGATCCTTTCAAATGTCCAAACAGGGTCGACTCTACCAGTTCGGTAGGAATCGCTGAACAATTCATGGCCACAAAGGGGCCTTTGGCTCGGGATCCTCCGTAGTGGATAGCTCGTGCGACCATCTCTTTGCCCGTCCCGCTTTCGCCGGTGATTAGAGCGCTTGTCTTGTCTGCTTGCTGTAGAATCTGTACCTGCTTGAGTACGGACTCAAGTTGGGGGCTTTGACCGATGATGCCATCGAATCCCCAGCGATCCGATTGTTGCTCGCTTACGATTTCAAGTTGACGATTGATTTGTGATGTTTCTTTCTCCGCTTTTTCGCGCTTGCGGATCTCGTTTTCAAGCTCGTGATTGCGATCGCGAAGGGCTTGAGTTAGGCAGCCGATTTGAAGGTGGGTTGAGACACGGGCGTGTACCTCTGCCTCGGAAAAGGGTTTGGTCAAGTAGTCGACACCGCCGGCCTCGAATCCCGCTACTACGTCCTCAGTTTCTGTGCGGGCAGTGATGAAGATGATAGGGGTGTGTTGAGTCTCGGGAAGGCGCTTGAGTCGACGACATGTCTCGTAACCGTCAATTCCGGGCATCATCACATCGAGGAGAATGAGATCAGGAGCGCTGGCAGCGACTAGTTTGATTGCTGTTTCTCCATCGGTTGCGGCTTGGATGCGGTAACCTTGACTCTCGAGGGCCTCACTCAGGATGCGAAGATTCGCAGGGACGTCGTCAACAATAAGAATGCGGGCTCCTGCTGTGTTGACTTGGGGCTCACTCATCGTTCGTTTTTTGTAGAAGGGCAATGATTTGTTTCATGTCGAAATTGGCTGCAAGTTCACCGAGATGTTCGGCGAATAATTCAGCCTCAGGGCTTATCACTTTGACCTGTTCGAGAAGTTCTTTGAATTCGGTGGTTTGGTAGCCTTCGGCAGCTCGACGAAGTTCTCGGAGAAGACTAGCGGGAATGTCGGGAGTCGATTGGTCTTCGTCCCAATCGATGATTGGGGGTTCCGTTGCATTGATGAATTCTAGCGCGAGAAGACGTTCCAGGCAGTGGACGAGATCCTCGATGAGAAAGGGCTTCGAGATAAAGGCGTCGAAACCCGCTTCGTTGTAGGAGGATTCCTCATGCGATAATGTCGAGGCTGAGATAGCGACGGTCTTCACGTGGCGATTGTTATTCGGTAGCTGACGAATCTGCTCGATGGCTTCGAATCCATCCAGTTTGGGCATGCGTATGTCGAGGAAAACGATATCGAACTCGGAGTCTTGAAGCCTCTCTAGCCCTTCACTCCCATCGTTCGCTGTCGATATGGTGGCACCCATGTCCTGAAGGATTTGCCCAAGGACGTGTCGATTCTCAAGGACATCGTCGACCACCAAGCAGCGGAACGCTCGAGTGCTCGTGAGTTGGAGAGGCGCCGCTTCGGTTGGCTTGCGGTAAAAGGCAGTTGCAGTTTGGCCGTCAGGCAAAGGGATGCTGAATTCGAAGCACGAACCGGTCTGCTCTTGGGACTCGAAGTGGAAACTGCCTCCCATTAAATCGACATGCCGTTTGGCGATTGCCAATCCGAGGCCTGTGCCGCCGACGGATGCTGCGTTGGCTCCTTGTTGGAAGGGATTGAGAATGTTTTCTTGTTCGCTCTGTGGAATGCCGCAGCCTGTGTCTTGAACTTGAAAGGTGTATTGAGTTGTGTCCGAATCGGCGGCTGTCTCGGAGATTTGAATGTTGAGTGTGATCCGTCCTCGGTCGGTAAACTTGGTTGCATTCGATAAGAGATTGATCAGAACCTGTCGCAACTTTGACTCATCTCCGCGGACAAGGATTGGAGCTCTCGTGTCGTTTGGGTTTTTCCCATCTCGTTCGTCTGTCCAAATAACTTTCCAGTCCAAGCCTTTTGACTGGCAGCGGACTCGAAACATCGCAGCGAGACTCTCGATGGTGGTGCGAAGATCGAAATCTTCGGCAACAAGGTTGACTTGCTCGGCTTCAATCTTTGAGAGATCAAGAATATCATTGATGAGATTGAGAAGGTGCTGCCCGCTCTGCGACATGGTCTGCACGGCGCTTCGTTGTTTATTGTTTAGCTCAGCGTCACGTAAGAGGATTTGTGCGTACCCTAGGATCGCATTCATGGGGGTACGAATCTCGTGACTCATGTTGGCGAGAAAAACAGTTTTGGCACGGTTGGCACTTTCGGCCGATTCTTTAGCCTTGTTGAGGGCCAGGTTTTGAGCCTGCTGATCCTGAAGCATTTTTTCTTTCAAGCGGTGGGTCTGACGTTCCAGGTGCCGGGATGTGCGTCGATTCTGGTAAAATCGCCAACCGTAGGCGAAGGCTGCCCCTGTGATTCCGACGAAGAGCAGGGCGATCGGTCCGATTGTCCATGCATTGCGAAACCACGGTTCAATCACGCGAAATTGGAGTTGAGTGGCTCGTGAGTAGTGAAGGTCGCGATTGATTGATTGTGCCTCGATTAGGTAGTCACCGGGCTCGGTCGGGATCCATTCGAAGAGGTCCGAGACTCGCGGATGGCTCCATTCCGTTGTTTCAGTGGGACCGTGAATGCGAGTTCGGTATTGACGTTTTTCCGGCCGAGTTTGGAAATCAATACTACTAAACTGCACTGAAACCCGGGTTCCAGTCAGAATGTCCGGGAGCTCGTCCGATCGAACTTCGCCTCGGTCGGTTTGGATGGATTGAACCCAGACTTTCGGGCGAACGTCTGATCGTTGGTAGGCGGTGATTCCTTTGCTTGTGTTGAAATAGAGGGTTCCCTGGCTGTCTTCATTGACGCTGAAGACGCGATTGTCACCAAGGCCATCTCGTTCATCTAACGAGGTCCAAGCTTCGCCGTTGTAACCGATGACGCCGTGTCCCCAGGAGGCGAACCAGATCGTTCCTCGGGAATCTCGATAGGCGTCTTCAAATCGGTGTTGCGGCGTGTTATTGGCGTTTTGATGGGTTTGAAATCGATCGCCATCGTATGAAACGATGCCGCGATAGGTTCCGAACCAGATCCGGCCCAGTTCATCTTGGCTGATACTTTGCACACGGTTACTGGGTAATCCGTCGCGGGTGGTTAGTTGTTGGAATCCCTCGGCGTTGCCGTACAAGACCCCGCCCTCGCGGGTGGCAATCCAGAGTGTATCTTCTTGGTCTTGAAAGACATCGTAGAACCAGCTGACTTTGAGCTGATTTTCGCTGAGAAAGGTGGTTAGTTGTTGAATGATTGGGTGCTTTTTCTGAAGCCTGAGGTTCGTGCTGAGTTTGGCGATTTCAGCGTTGGTGCCAATCCATGTCGTCGCGTCTTGGCTCGGGCTAAAACTATGGATTCGGCCGCTTCGAAGGCCTTCGCGTTTGGTGAAGCGTCTGAATGTTTGATCTCGATAGTGGGCGAGACCGGCGTAGGAAATATGCATGCCTCCGGTGCCAATCCATAGCCCCTCTTGCCCATCCGAGACGATCCTACTGATGTGATTACTGGGTAATCCGTCTAACTCTGAATAGTTCCTAATGGCGAGATACTTAGCCCCTTTCTTAGGGCTGACCGCTCGGGAATTGGTTCGGGTGAATGGCTGGATTCTCGAGAGACCGGATTGACTACCTACCCAGAGATTTTCCTGTTCATCGATATGGCTACTCGCAATGCTGTTCCCTTGAATGCCATGGTTTTCGTTGATTGTCGTGAGGGAGGCTTGATACCGAAACAAACCACCGAGACCCGTTGCGAGCCAAATATTGCCACTCAGATCCTTATAGATGGCTTCGAATCCTTGAACGGGCTCAGCCATCGTTCCCGTCGCAGGGTAGATGTGTCCTTCGTGGACAATGTAGAGGCGGGACGAAGTTCCAATCCAGATATTATGATTCTTATCGGATGCGATGGAGTAGACGTGATTCGACAGTAGGCCATCTTCTCTGGCGTAGTGTTGGACGGATCCCTCGTGAACACAAGTCACCCCTTTTTCGGTGCCAAGCCAAGTTGCTCCTTCCGCTGTGTGATGAATGGTTTCCACCTGCTCTCCAAGAAGCCCTTCATCGGCTCCGAAGGGCTGAAGCTTGGCTTGCTCAAGGTAACTTGCTCCGAGGCGGGTTCCAATCCATAGGTTGCCATTCGATGCTGTTTCCAGTGACAGGATATAATGATCGGGTAAGCGTTCGAAGCCCGATGGTTTTGTAATCTCGTCGTTTTTGAATTGGACGAGGCCCTTGGTTGTTCCGATCCAAAGAATGCCGTCCTTGTCGACTTCGAGCGCGGTGATCCAATTGTCTGGAAGCCCATTGTCAGTGCCGAACCGGGTCAGTTGTTGATCTTTCCAACGTGAGAGACCATCCCGTGTTCCGAACCAAAGACTGCGGTCGGAAGTCTCTGCGATCGCGTTCACGGAGTTATCGGCGAGTCCATCATCGGTGTCCCATGTTTTGAAGTTGCGGCCGTCATAGCGTGAGACGCCACTTCCAGCGATCTTTCGACTGCTGGACCCAATCCATAGGTACCCTTCGCTATCTTGAAATAGGGTGCGGCTGGCCATGCTCGCCAGATTGTCGACGCCGGTATAGTGATCCCAATGGCCTTGCCAGGGATCATAGCGATGAAAATCAACACCTGATATCTGAGATGCGGGACCTTGCTGAATCGGTCCGGATTCCCAATGTTCTGTGTTGTGATCTCCCCCCGTCGATAGCCTGACGCGGTAACGGCCTTTGTCCAAGTTGGCGAAGCGGTATTTGCCGTCGGTGTCGGTGCTCGTTGTCGCAAGCGGATGCTTTTTCTGTGTGGTGGTTTCTTGCTCTTCGACAAAGAGGTCGATCGCGGCGTTGCTGAGTGGGTTTTCAGCTGATTCGAAGACACGCCCTTCGATCACTCCCGGCCAAGCAATCTTTCCGATGGGGCGTTCATCGATGGGGAGCGAGGGGTTGATTTCTAAGCTGCCTCGATAGCCTTGGTTGGTGAAGTGAGCCATAATAGGAGGGGAGAAGCTTTCTGGAATCACCAAGGTGTAGAGTCCTCTGTTGTTGGCTCCTGATCGAACTGAATGGCCCTGGCTGTCTGTTGCTGTGACGGCCGTCCACGATGCCTGACTGCCATTAGCAAAGACGATTCGACCGACGTGGATGCTCGATTTGGCGGGTTGGGGACGAATCGCTAGGTGCCAGTCCCGCGTGCCATTATGGCATTCAACTAAACAGGTGTTGAGTCCCGCTTGGAGTTCCGCGGTGAAGATGAACTCGTCTGGGATAATTCGATAGGGACTGATGGCCCGACAGACGAGCGTTCCATTGATCCATACCCTGGCTTCGTCGTTCACTCCTAGGAGAAATGTCTGTGTTCCAGCTTTATCGCTCTGAATTAACGAGATGAGATAGGCGTCAGCATGGGAGTGTGCCCCGGCGAGAGTCTTGAGATTAAGATATCCGCCTGCTTTGGAAGTTGAACGCCATGCTTTTCCTTCATACTCGTTGAGTCTTGATGAAGGGGAGAGGAGGCTGAGTTTGTTCCGTCGTTGGAGCCTCGCCTCTTGCGATGAGGCATTGCCGGTAGCTGCAAACGGACCGATCCACAGCCAGTTTTCAAACTCGTGCCCCTCTGGATAAATTCTATTGACGGGGATTCCTTCACTTACCAGAGGCTTCTCTTGGGCGAGAAGTGGCGAAAATGAAATCGTCAGGGCCAAGACGAGGCCGAGCTCAAATGGGAGTCGCATAGGATCGCTGACTCGGATCAATCGCGGTGGGATGCCCGATTGAGGATTATTTGGGTTTCTGTTTGGAACTGAGCCATAGGGTCAGTGTGCAGAACTTACGCCAAGTCGTGAATCAATTTTCGAATTCGATGTTTTCGCGTGTTTCCGGTGTGCTCTTGGGGCTTGTGCGGCCTTGCCTGGAACGAGATTAGGTTCCGCGTAGAAGCGATATCCTACGCCTAGCGCCAGCATATAGTCCGCATAGACTCCGCATAGCCGAAGCTGTTCGACGGGGGTGACTCCTTTTGTGGTTCTCCGCATAGCATCGGTTCATTATCCGCATAGATTCCGCATAGCTGCCTTGGTTAAATTTTGATTTTTTTCTGGAGAAGTTTTTGTTCTGAGTTTTGCCGTTTTTGTTGGAGATTCCGTTCTTTTTGTCTCTGGTCGAGTCGCGCCACTCGAAGGCTGGCATGCCTCGTGCATTATGGGGTTTGTTGACACGAATTGACCGCATAGAACGAGAGAAACCATGATTAGTATGAACAAAACCATAGAGGATGCTCAAAATCCATTTCGAATGTTAAGGGCCATACGGTATTGGCTGCAAATTGCGGGAGGGTGCTTCAGTTCAGCGATGCTGATTGCGGCTCCGACTGATCACTTGGATCGGGGCTTGGACTTGGTTGAACATATTCTAGAGCATCAAGAGATGGGGGAATTTGTGAATGACCAGAATGAGGAGATCAATAGCTACGGTGGAAGCTGGGGGCAGGGTACGGTCAATGTTGAGCTAGGAGATCACGATGCCAATGTGATGCCCTTCAACCGCTCGATGTGCGGATCGTTCGTCACGAAGCTCTTGAACCAATCCTACAATTGGGATTGGACGGACCATCCGTTTCATGATGATCTTCTCAATGTTCCGGTAGTGACGGCTAGCCCCAACGCTCACCGATATATGGAACTGATTCTCGAGGGAAAAGGCTTCAAGTTTCAGATTGATAATATCGGTGATATCTTGCCTGGAGACGTGATGGTGAAGCGCAACCTGAATCCAACACGTGGCCACGTGTGGTTAGTCAAGGAGGTGCATCTCGGGAATCCCATGGTATATCCTGTGAATCATGCCAATAGCTGGCCTGAGTTTAGCGGTATGACCTATTATGAAGTCGATGTGCTCGATTGCTCAGAAGGTTATCATAGCAACGATTCTCGGAAAGTGCTTGTGAATAATGTGGTGCACAACACTCATGGTGCGGGTGTTGGTACCATCGGGATCATGGTTGATGGAAATGGCACGATTACAGGGCACTCATGGAGTCTTCCGAATTCTGACTACAATCAAGTCTTGGGTGGATGGGTGAACGGTGTGAATAGTCGCCTTGAATTGTTGGATGAGACTCAGTTTGTGGTTGCTCGGTTGGATTTGCCTGAGGATGAAGACGACGAAGAGGAAAGCGGAGGAGGCGTTCATCCACAGGATCTTGATATTAAGGCACCTATCATTCCCTGTTACCTCGATCTGGGAATAACCTTGAATGAACAGATTGAGGAAATGCATGCCCTCGGTATCGACTCGGATAGCAATGGCACGCCTCTGAACCAGTTTGGCGGGAGATGGAAAAGCTCCACTGACCCATCCTACGTTCGGTTGGCTGATTTGGAGCGAGGAATCTTTCCTGGGAATAATACCAAAGGGGCTTCGCTGGTGACTTGCTTGTTGAAGGAAGCCTGCGATTGGAGCTGGTGGGACTATATGTTTATTGACTCTGAGACTGGGCGGGCAACGCGAAGCTCAAGCCCGACTTCAAGTCGGTATGTGGATCTTATTGAACAGGGTATCGGCTTTGAAACTGAAATTAGTGATCTATCAGAGGTATTGCCCGGCGATGTGATTGCAATCCGAACCTTGTCTGATTGGTCTGGGCATTCAGCGATTGTTGAGTCCATCGATTGGGCTAGTGCCAGAGCCTTTCCTCTTGAGAGTCGAGTTTTGACGTCCGGTCTAGAAGGGGGATGGATTGTTCCGGTGACTGTTCTTGATTCGACTCGTTATCCTCACAGCGCAGACAGTCGAGATTCTCAAGACGGGGCGAGTGGATCGATTGAAGGACTCGGGATAGGAACGATGGGGATCGTCATGAATCCCTCCTACGAGATCATTGGGCATTGCTGGTCATTGCCTAGTGCCGACTACCTCGGTGACCCCGAGCGATGGAGATCGCAATTCCTCAGCCGATTCAAGCCGCAGACGGAACGCAAGATTGTGATCGGACGGTTCCAAGGAAAATAACTTGGTCAATCCAAGGGTGGGGTTCACTGAGATTTAGTGAACCCCACCTTTTTTGATTAGAACACGGGGTTGGGAATACTCGGGAGACGCTTGCTGACAAGGGGAGTCTCCTTGTTTCGATTCCTGATTGGATGAGGCTTGATCAACGGGGTTCGGTGCCGGTTGGGAATCGGGATAGTCCAGATCTTGCGCAATCAGAATCAGACGTTGTTGATTTGCTTCTGCCTCATTCCTGTCTGCTCCGGCCGCTCTCTGTTAGCGTGCAATCGCTTAACGGCTAACTTGTCTTCGTCTTTGAACCGAGTTGAAAACTAACGTCCGAGCATCTTTGTTGGGTCGACCCACTCGGTGAATTGTTCGTCGGTTAGTAGCTTCAGGTCGATGGCTGCTTCTCTAAGCGTTGAGTTTTCCTGATGGGCTTTCTTGGCGATCTTGGCGGCATTTTCATAGCCGATATGAGTGTTGAGCGCCGTGACGAGCATCAGTGAATTCTCTAAATTCTTGGCTATCTCTGGGTGATTGGGCTCAAGTCCGATCGCGCAATTGTCATTGAACGATTGGCAGGCATCTCCAAGGTTGCGGGCGGCCATAAGAAGATTAAATATCATGACTGGTTTGAAAACGTTGAGTTCAAAATGACCTGTCATACCTCCGACGTTAATGGCAGCGTCGTTTCCGATCACTTGCGCACAAACCATGGTTAGGGCTTCGCATTGGGTTGGGTTGACCTTGCCCGGCATGATCGAAGAGCCGGGTTCATTCGCGGGGATGATCACTTCGCCAATGCCACAACGGGGGCCGGAAGCGAGCATTCGAATGTCATTGCCAATTTTCATCAGGCTGACGGCAAGCATCTTGAGGGCGCCACTTGCCTCGACGATGGCGTCATGGGCGGCAAGGGCCTCAAACTTGTTGGGAGCCGTGACGAAGGGGAGGCTGCTGAGAGAGGCGATTTTCTCAGCGACCTTTTCTGAGAATCCGGGAGGGGTGTTCAGTCCGGTGCCGACTGCGGTACCGCCAAGTGCGAGTTCAGAGAGATGTCCGAGGGTGGAATTGAGAGCGCGTAGGCCATGATCAAGTTGGGCAACGTATCCTGAGAGTTCTTGCCCAAGAGTGAGTGGCGTAGCGTCCATGAAATGGGTGCGGCCGATCTTTACGACATCTTTGTAATCCTCGGCTTTTTTTGCGAGCGTGTCGCGAAGGAGGGTCACTTTGGGGACCGTGGTGCCAACGATCATTTGGTAGGCTGCGATGTGCATTGCCGTGGGAAAGGTATCGTTGGATGATTGTGACTTGTTGACGTCGTCGTTGGGGTGGAGGGCCTTGCTCGCATCGGTTAATTGGCCCCCGTTGATGACGTGACCCCGATTCGCGACCACTTCGTTGACATTCATGTTGCTTTGAGTTCCTGAGCCTGTCTGCCAGACCACCAGAGGAAACTCCTCATCGAGGGCGCCGGAAAGAATCTCGTCGCAGGCTTGGGCAATAAGCGATGCTTTGGATGCGTCGAGAACCCCGCAATCGGCATTGGTCAGGGCAGCTGCTTTCTTGAGAATGGCAAATGCCGAGATGATTTCTTTCGGCATGTACTGTTCTCCGATTCGGAAATTCTCTTTGGAACGTTGCGTCTGGGCGCCCCAGTAGCGGTTTGCGGGGACTTGAACCTCGCCCATGGTGTCTTTTTCGATTCGAAACTCAGATGCTTCCTGCATGGGATGAGTGTAGTGAGAAGCGGAGTCCGGATTCAAGGATCTCGATGGATGATTTCTTGAGCGTGCGAAGAAGACGTGACAATTACAGTCCTGAGGTAGGTTTTTCAGGGCGGGACAGAAAAAGGCGCAGTATCCTTTCGGGATACTGCGCCTTAGCGATTCGATTGCTGGCTATGAGACTAATTGCGAGCCCGCATCTGGGCTTTCCAGGTATCTGGTTTCTCGCTGATATCGCTATCCTCTTCGTAATATTCCTGGAGGGCAATCAGCTGGGCCTTCAATTGGTTGGCAAGATTGTTGTGCTGGGCCTTGCCGTAGAGATTTGTGAGCTCGTCTGGATCTGTCTTGAGGTCGTAGAGTTCCCATTCGTCTCCAAACTGATAAAAATGCATTAGCTTATGGCGTTCGGTGCGAATCCCGTAGTGGCGAGGGACCATGTGAACGCTCGGATATTCGTAGTAATGGTAATAGATGCTCTCGCGCCAATCACTCGGAGATTCTCCTTTGAGGAGAGGAACGAGTGATAGCCCTTGCATGTCGTTGGGAATGCTTGCGCCGGCCATTTCGAGGAAAGTCTCGGCATAGTCCAGGTTCTGAATCAGATGCTTGTCTCGCGATCCTGGCTTGGTCACGCCCGGCCACTTGGCGATGAAAGGCATCATGAGCGACTCCTCATACATCCATCGTTTATCATACCAACCGTGATCTCCGATGTAGAATCCTTGGTCTGAGCTATAGATGACGACGGTATTGTCATCTAGTCCAAGCTCCTTGAGAGCGCCTCGAAGGGTGCCCATGCTCTCATCGACCCCTTTGATGCAGCGAAGATAGTTTTTTGCGTAGCGCTGAAACTTCCAACGGACTAGCTCTTTTCCTGAGAGGTTGGCTTTGTGGAACGCTTCGTCTTTGGGACCGTAGGCAGCCCGCCAAACCCCGAGTTGGCTTGGGGTCATTCGCTTCATATTCGCCCAGGCTGATCGGTCTTGACGTTTCTGTGAGGGCGCTTGGTTGAATCCTGGAACGAGATCAACAAAGAGATCGTAGTTGAGATCCATATGCCTATCTATCTCCAGCTCTTGGTAGCGGGCCGGTGGGGCGTTGTCTTCCCAGGAGTCAAAGAGTGTGGCGGGCTCAGGAATATCGACGTCATCGTAGAGGTGAAGGTGTCGGAGGGCTGGCATCCAATTCCGGTGAGGAGCTTTGTGCTGGACCATGAGCATGAAAGGCTTGTCAGAATCTCGCTTTTCCTTGAGCCAATTCACAGCAAGGTCCGTAACCAAGTCGGTGCAGTGCCCCTGTAGTTTTCGGCGGCCATCGGGGAAAATCATATCAGGATTGTAGTAGAGCCCTTGGCCTGGAAGAACAGCCCAGTCGTCGAAGCCTTGTGGGCGTCCCTTGAGGTGGCTTTTGCCGTAAATTGCAGTCTGATAACCCGTTTTCTGGAGGATCTTCGAAAACGTCTGCTGATTCCAATCGAAGCTGTTTCCGTTATTCATGAAGCCATTCTTGTGGCTGTGCTTGCCGGAAAGAATCACGGCTCTGCTCGGGCCACAAATGGAGTTGGAACAGAAACTCTTCTCAAAGAGCATGCCCTCACTAGCCAGTTGATCGATGTTGGGTGTGGGATTAATAGATTTTAGCCATCCGTTATAGGCGCCAATGGCATGGGGTGCGTGATCGTCGCTGAAGACGAATAGGATGTTGGGCCGGTTGTCTTTGGCCTGCGCCAGTGAAACGATCGCTGTGGCGATTGTGAACAGAGTTAGGAGTCTGGTTTTCATGTCGTGATTGCTTGGGAAAAGACTATCAATCCAGGGGCTCTCGTCGAGACATTAGGGGAATTTCAACCCCAGTGTTGAGATGACTTCATGGAGTGTTGCTCCCTAGGTTGGTTTTGCGTTAGCTTTTGAGAAGTGAAGCTGACGGTGAAATGTGACTATGCAGCCCGGGCAGTGTTGAGTTTGACTCGACACTATGCCTTGGGCCGGGCGGTGCGTGTGGAATCGTTGGCTAAAGAGCAATCAATTCCGCAGAACTATCTGGTTCAAATCTTGATTGAACTGAAGGCGGCCGGGATTGTCCGGAGCCAGCGCGGAAAGGATGGGGGCTACCTTCTTGGGCGAGACCCAGGAGAGATTACTTTAGGCGACGTTCTGCGTTGCATTCATGGTGCGGTGTTTGAACCTCCCCAGGGTGACTCTGCCTGTCCTGAGGAGTTGCGCTTACAGTGGGGCAAGATTCAGTCGGCTTTGGACCACGCGGCTCAGGCAATCAGTTTTCGGCAGATTGTTGAATCGGCCGGCCGGGATCAGGAGATGTACTATATTTGACGGAATGGTCCGTTTAAAATGAGTGCGAAGAATTGGAGTGTTGTGTCATGATTGAGTCCCTTTCGAACTTGGGAATGGCTTGTCAGATTCGTTCGTTGCGATGGATGCTGGTTTGCTTGGTTGTTTGTGGTTCTGTATCTGCTGGGCCCATCGATTTTAGTCGAGATATCAGGCCTTTGCTTTCTGATCGTTGTTTTTTCTGTCATGGACCTGATGGTGAAGAACGTAAGGCCGACTTGCGATTGGACTTGGAGGAGGCGGCGAAACTGAGTCGGTCTGGTGTGGCGGCTATTGTTGCCGGAAGCCCAGAGAAAAGCGAATTGATCGCTAGAATCAAGACCCATGATCGTGATGATCGCATGCCGCCTGTCGATTCCGGCAAATCACTTTCTGACGAGGAAGTTGCTCTGCTTGAGCGCTGGATTCTTGAGGGGGCTCCTTGGTCTGATCATTGGGCATACAAGTTGCCCGAACGGAGGCCAGCGCCAGCGACAGAAGAAACTGGTTGGGGACAAAACTGGATTGATGATTGGGTTCTATCGAAACTTGAGGAGCGAGCGCTGGCACCTTCCAAGGATGCTGATCCCGTTACCTTGGTGCGTCGGCTCAGTTTTGATCTGACGGGGCTAGTACCTGAGCCCGAGACCGTTGCTAGTTTTCAAAATGATCCTAGCCGGCAAGCCTATGGACGATTGGTAGACGCGTTCTTGGAGAGTCCTCAATTTGGCGAACGGATGGCGAGCTACTGGCTAGATTTGGTTCGGTATGCAGACACGGTGGGCTATCACGGAGACCAAGATCACAATATCTCTCCCTACCGTGACTATGTGATTGATGCGTTCAATGAGAATTTGTCGTTTGATCAGTTCACCATCGAGCAGCTTGCCGGAGACCTTCTGGCTGAGCCAACGATGGATCAGCTGATTGCGACCGGCTACAATCGGCTCTTGCAAACATCGCACGAAGGCGGTGTTCAGCAGAAAGAGTACTTGGCGATCTATGCTGCCGATCGAGTTCGCAATGTCTCAGGCGTGTGGCTTGGTGCTACTATGGGTTGCGCTCAGTGTCATGATCACAAGTATGATCCTATCACGAGTAAGGATTTCTACGCGATGCAGGCGTTTTTCTCGGATGTCGATGAGGTGAAACATTTCAAGAATGGCACCAATAATCTACCGACCCGGCGTGAACCTGAGATCGAAGTTCTAAGTAAGCGTGAGCGCTTAGTTGCGGCGATGATCGATCGAGAGATTGAGTCAGTATCAAAGAATCTCGTGGTTCCCGGGACCGGAGACGGATCGCTGGAAGGCTCACCCCGTCTAGAGACGCTTCGCGCGCTGAAGAAACGAATCGAAGGAACGAAGCGAAAGGTGATGGTGACTCAATCGGTGGAACCCCGAACGATTCGGTTACTGCCAAGGGGGAACTGGCTCGACGATTCGGGACCCGTCTTGCAGCCCGCGGTGCCCGAATTCCTAGGAGAACTCAAGGGTGCGGCAGATCAACGATCTACCCGGCTTGACCTAGCACGATGGTTGACGGATGCCGAAAACGGAGCTGGCTTACTGACCGCTCGCGTCTTTGTGAATCGATTCTGGTTTCTCATGTTTGGCTCCGGTCTTTCTCGGTCGCTGGATGATTTTGGAGGGCAAGGGGAACCGCCATACCATGGAGAGTTACTCGATCAGTTAGCCATTGAATTTGTTGATAGTGGTTGGGATGTGAAGCACATCTTTCGATTGATCGCTGGCAGCCGAACCTACCGTCAGGACTCGTTGGAAACCGAAGGCTTGAGAACAAGAGATCCCTACAATCAGCTCTTGGCCAGGCAGGCACGTTTCCGTCTTCCTGCTGAAGCCGTTCGAGATTCGCTGTTGCAGATTAGCGGGCTCTTGAATCACGAAATCGGCGGTGCGAGTGTGAAGCCCTATCAACCCGAGGGATACTATCGACACCTCAATTTTCCGCCCCGCAAATACAAGGCACATTCAGACGGGCAGCAGTGGCGTCGTGGGGTTTACGTTCACTGGCAGCGACAATTCTTGCATCCGATGATGGCCGCGTTTGATGCGCCATCGCGCGAAGAGTGCACGTCCCAACGACCGGCATCTAATACGCCGGTTGCTGCCTTGGTCCTGCTGAATGATCCGAGTTTTGTTGAGGCGGCTGAGGCCTTCGCCAAGCGGATTATGGAATTTGGTGGTCCCGAGCCGGAGGGGCGGTTGAGGTTTGCCTTTCAGCAAGCGCTCTCTCGGGACCCAGATGAGACAGAAATTGAAATTCTGAGCCGGCTCTTGTCGGGACCGGGCAACGATCTCGGCGAGTCGGAGAAACAGCATTGGGTCAGTGTGGCCCGTGCAATCTTGAATTTGAGTGAGGCCATTACAAGGCACTAGTGAGATGTTGGTTGAGTATTTGGACAAGGCATGAACGAGCAGAAAATCAATCGTCGGACCTTCTTGCAGCGGTCTGGCTTGAATCTAGGAACCGCTGCCCTTGCATCGTTGATTGGAGCAGAGCGGCCGAAGGTCTTAGGATCGACTACTGGAGTGCCGGGACTTCCTCACCACTTCGCCCGGGCAAAGCGGGTTATTTTTCTTTGTATGGCGGGAGGTCCATCTCACTTGGAAACCTTCGACTACAAGCCGACTCTCGCAGCCCTCGATGGCAAACCGATGCCCGATTCCTATACGAAAGGGCAACCGATCGCTCAATTGCAAGGGACGGCCTTAAAATGCCAAGGCCCACTAACGCAGTTCAAGCGCTATGGGCAAAGTGGACAGCTTGTTAGTGATTTCCTGCCTTGGCACGCCAAGATGGCCGACGAAATAGCCGTTGTCAGGTCCATGGTGACGGAGCAGATCAATCATGATCCAGCCCATACCTTCATGAACACAGGGACGGGGATCAGCGGGCGCCCATCAATGGGTTCCTGGATTAACTATGGTCTTGGGAGTGAATCATCGGACCTGCCCGGATTCGTCGTTTTGACGAGTGTCGGGGGGAGGAATCCGCAGCCTATCGCATCACGTCAGTGGTCGTCTGGGTTTCTACCGAGTCGATACCAAGGCGTAGAATTTCAGGCGAGCGGGGATCCAGTCAACTACGTGAAGAGTCCAAAAAACGTGACGACGCTGCAACAGGGCAAGCTCGTCAAGACGATCAATCAGTTGAACATGCATCGGAATCGTCGGTTGCAAGACCCGGAAGTTGAGACCCGTGTTGCTGCCTACGAGATGGCTTTTCGGATGCAAATGTCCGTCCCCGAATTGATGGATGTTTCTGGAGAGCCGGAGCATATACTGGAGATGTACGGGGCGAATCCAGGAGACGGCTCCTACGCGTCAAATTGCTTGCTCGCGCGGCGTTTGGCGGAGCGAGGGGTAAGGTTTATTCAGCTCTATCATCGTGGGTGGGATCATCATGGCGACCTCGTGAAGTATATGAATACGTGCTGTGGATTGACCGACAAACCAACGTGGGCATTGCTAACGGATCTAAAGCAACGAGGTATGTTAGACGACACGCTGATCGTTTGGGGAGGCGAGTTTGGTCGAACCCCGATGTATCAAGGAAAAGGAGGGCCAGGACGGGATCATCATATCAAAGGGTTTTCCATGTGGCTTGCTGGGGGCGGAGTGAAAGGTGGAAGTCAATACGGGGCGACTGATGATTTAGGCTATCATGCGGTGGAGGACATTGTCCATGTGCGTGACTTGCATGCGACCATGTTGCATTTGCTAGGAATCGATCATCGGCACTTTTCTGTTCCCTTCCAAGGGCTTGATATGCGCCTGACAGGCGTGGAATCCTCTCGAGTGGTCAATGGAATCCTGAGTTAGGCGAGTGATTTGCGTCCCGGTCCGCTGCTGGAGGCGATTGCCTCGGCAGATGGATTCAAATTGGGGCTATCGAAGGCAGTTTCCGCTTTTTTGCTTTCGCGAGTCCGGCTAGTTTGTTCCTACTTATATGGGTTTACGCTTATTCAATACTCTTGCTCGGCAGACGGAATCGTTTGAGCCGCTCGATCCAGACGGGAAGCAAGTTCGTCTTTATTGCTGTGGTCCAACGGTTCACGATTTCGCTCACATCGGAAACTTTCGAACCTTCGTTCTGACCGATCTCCTCTGCCGTTACCTCCGCTTTCGTGATTATGATGTCACACATGTGATGAATATCACCGATGTGGAGGACAAGATTATTGCACGAGTTAAGGAGGCTGGGGTGCCTCTTCGGGAATACACCTCCAAGTATGAGACGGCATTCTTTGAAGATCTCGCAGCCCTGGGGTGCGCTTCTCCTCAGCATGTCCCTCATGCCACTGATTATATCCCAGAGATCATCGATCTTATCAGCAAGCTGGTTGAACGCGGGATTGCCTACCGCACGTCAGACGGGTCGGTCTACTTCAGTATCCAAAAATATAAAGACCTCGGACACGTCTACGGTCAGTTGACGAAAGTCGATTTTGAGCAAATGCGGCCTGGAGCCCGTGTGACGGACGATGAGTATGAAAAAGATGCCGTTGCAGATTTTGCACTGTGGAAAGCGCGGGTTGCCGGGGACGGCGACGTTTTCTGGGAAAGCCCCTGGGGAGAAGGGCGTCCGGGGTGGCATGTCGAATGTAGTGCCATGAGTATGAAACTCCTTGGCCCAAGCTTTGACCTTCATCTGGGGGGAGAAGACTTAGTCTTTCCTCACCATGAAGATGAGATTGCCCAGAGTGAAGGAGGCTGTCAGCACCAGGGGGGGGATAAATTCGTTCGTTACTGGGTGCATGGGGCCCACTTGCTGGTGGAGGGAAAGAAGATGTCGAAATCCCTGGGGAACTTTTTCACGCTGAGAGATCTGTTGGAACAGGGATACACTGGAAGAGAAGTGCGGTTCGTACTGATTTCATCTCATTACCGGGAGACCTTTAACTTCACCATCGATGGACTAAAGGGAGGTAAAACCGCCCTTCGACGAATTGATGATTGTGTCGAAAAGTTGGAAAGCTTAGCTGGTGGTGGGGAGGCGTCTGCGGATCCTGAACTACTCAAAAACTTTACCGAAGCGCTTGACGATGACCTTAATGTTTCGTCTGGCTGGGCTGTGATCTTTGACTGGGTTCGCGAAATGAACCGGAAGATGAATGATCAGTCTCTAGGTGCTGAGCTAGCCGCTGCGAACCTTGCCGCATGGCGCAAGATTGAAGAGGCGCTTGGGATTAAGGGAGAGGCTGGTGACGACACTCCGAAAGAGATTCTTGATCTGATGAGTGAGCGGCAAGAAGTACGCAAACAGAAGAACTTTCAGCGGGCTGATGAGATTCGGGATGAGTTGCTTGCAGCGGGGTGGACCATCGAAGACACTCCTGAAGGGCCGCGTGCAAAGCGAGCTTGAATTTTGCGCTTGGGTAGTTCAGCGTGTGGAGAATTGAAGATTGGGAACAGATTGTTCGTTGAGATGAAATATTTAAGTCGTTACGCTGTGGTGTCTCTCCTCCTTTGTTGTATTGGAGGCGTCACAGCACAAAAGGCCGCAGAGAACAAGAATGCCGGCAAGCCTGCAGCGCAAGTGCCCTATCAGGTTCCAACCCCTCTTCGTCCTCCCGCTGTTCAAAAACCGGCAACCCAAAGGGCAACCCCAACCCGGTATCGGCAGTATTCTGAGGACAAGACGCTCACTTATGATGCAACGATCAAGGAGATATATCCCGATCCAGGTGTGGAGACAGGGGAACTTTTTTTTCACGTAAAGAATGAATCGAAGAAGCCGGTTACGATCACTCAGATTCGCCCTTCTTGTGGTTGTACCTTAGCAGAGAGCCCTGATCTCCCTTGGATTCTCAATCCTGGTGATGGCGATCGAATTAATCTTTCAATCAATCTTAAAGGGAAGCGTGGTACGTTAACCAAATCGGTCTCAGTTTATAGTACCGCAGGGCGAAAATACCTGACGTTCAAGGTGCACTTGTCCAATCCTACGGCGGACGGAAAGAATGGCAAACTTGCTAAGATGACGATGAGTGATCGTTTGCGAAATATGCAAATTGCTGCCAAGGACAGACAGGCGGTCTTCAAGAACAATTGCAAATCTTGTCACTACGACGCTGCTTTGAATAAGAAGGGAGAGGATTTGTTTGTCGCAGCCTGCGGCATTTGTCATGAGACTCCAAATCGAGCCACGATGGTGCCAGACCTTTCGATTGCCAAGGCTGGTATCAAGCGGGACGAAGCCTATTGGAGTCTTTGGATTACTCATGGAAAAGCCGGGACGCTCATGCCTGCTTTTCATCAGGGGCAAGGTGGTCCGCTTACCAACGATCAAATCAAGGATCTGTCGTCTTATATGGTACAACGATTTCCGAATGCCCCTGCCGATGCGAAGACTGCTCCCGTTACGATCAAGCAATAACGGCAATTTCAGAAAACACTTCTTGCGCTCACTGTGGGAGGGGTTTGCCGTTTTGATGTGAATCTGTGATGCGACAAGGGAGCTTCATTACGTTTGAGGGTACGGAAGGCGCAGGAAAGTCTACTCAAATACGGATTCTCGAACACCGCTTGAAGGATTCTGGTTTCGACGTTTGCTCTGTGCGAGAGCCGGGAGGCACCCAGGCCGGCGAACGGATTCGCGAAATCCTGAAAGATCCTGATCTCAAGGGGCAGCTCACACCTGAGGCGGAGCTATTTTTAGTGAGTGCCTGTCGGGCCGAACTCGTCCGGAGTGTCATTCGACCGGCGCTAAAAGCAGGTAAGATTGTCCTCTGTGATCGTTTCTTTGATTCTACTCTCGCCTATCAAGGCTTTGGTCGCGGACTGGATCTGGCGCAATTGCAGGCGATTATCGGCTACTCAGTCGGTGAAACTCGCCCAGATCTGACCCTTTTTATTGATATCCCTTTAGATGTCAGTCTTCTTCGCCGGTCGGCTCGAGCTCAAGCTGCGAGCGGTGAGCCAACGACTGATCGCTTCGAATTATCAGGGGATGGATTTTTCACAAGAGTTGAGAATGGATTTCGAGAACTTGCGGCCATGGCTCCCGAGCGTATTCGGTCAATCGATGGGCAGGGGAGTCAAGATGAGGTTGCTGCGCTCATTTGGGATGCGGTGGTGAAACTGCGACTCTAGTCGGAGGAAGCCCTGATCGACCGTTCGATCCAAATCACGGTTTATTGCTTGAAGGGTTCATTAAACTAGAAACGCCCGATTGCGTTAGCAATCGGGCGTTTGTGTCAGTGATTAATGACCCTGTTGGGGCTAGCCAATGGCTGCAAGCTCAGCCTCAAAGAGCTCTCGAGTCTTGCCTTGCAGTTCCTCGAGCGCGATTTCGTTGCTGTCGACCTTCTTAAGAAGGGCCTTTTGGGCTAGGTAGTCTTTATTGATAATCCCGGCTTTGCTTTGCAGCATGCGCCATGCTTTTCTTCGCTCGACTGCGAAGAGAACCATTTGCCGAGACACCGTATAGAACTTTGTTTTTCCGTTGAACTCTGATTTGAAGTATACACCAAAATCAGGGACGTACGACCGGTGGTCCTGCTTGAACACCCGGCGGTTAATCACGTCGTCTTGATTGATGCAGACTAGCATATCGTCCATGTGAATGAACTCTTGAGCCTGTTCTTCAGAGATTGCTTTGAGATGCTTTCGGAACCTTGCTTCCGTGAGAGCCCAATGGGCGACTGTGAAGTTGTATTTGTCACCTGTAGACTTGAACTTCGCTTCCCACCAATCTCTTGCCAATGAAGGGTTACCCTTCAGGCTGAATGCTTCTTGAGAGGTTTCACCCACTTGAGGGTTGTAGACGAACTCTGGCATTCCGCGTGCGTCTCGAACCATCTTGGCTTGATCGGCAGACATATTGTCAGCAACACCGTGCTCTGGTTGGCATGTGGTGTAGGCTTGGTAGAAGGCGGTTCCACGGTATTCCAGCCCATCGAGCATCGCTCGGTAGAGCTTCGCTGCGTTTGCCATCGAGACCTGAGCAACGAATGGTGAACCATGGCCAGAGGTGAATGCCTCAGCGACATTCTTCTTCTCAATCAGTTTGCCTTGGGACGCTTGTCCGAATTGATTCATATCGTATCCACCCAACATGGTTGACGAATCTGAATTCTGTCCGCCGGTGTTGGAGTAGACTTGCGTATCGAGCATCAAGATCTTGACGTTTGGTCGGTTCTGCAGAACGACTTTAGAGACGTTCTGGAAACCAATATCTCCGAGAGCCCCATCACCACCGATGACCCAGACCTTCGGCAATTCCCTGATTTCTTGATCTGTCATCAAGGTATCGTCCAGACGAGTCAGTGTGAAATACTCAGCCTCTGAGATCACATCCTCGTCCCGCGTCAAAAGATTCGTCGCGAGACGTTCCGGGGCGACCGAGCGCCGTGCGTGGTTCACCACCAAGGATTCGCCGAGCAACCAGCTGATTGTCGAGCCGTCTTGGAAGAGGGAGTTCATCCAAGGATAGGGGTGAGGATTCGATGGGGGGGTTGATCCGTAAACGGTGTTACAACCGGTGCTTGCTCCCATGAACATGACTGATTGTCCATTGGGGATACGTCCGTCGATTGCTTGGAGCTCCTTGTGGTTGAAGGCGTCCGTTCGCATGACCGCGCAAAGACCATCAATGATCTCTTGGTCGCTGATTTCACCGTGTTCGGCGATGCGAGATTTGGTGTCGGCATCTGACTCTCCGCCGAGTCCCATGATGACGTGAGCGATCGACTGGCGATAGAGATCATATTCGTCGCTACTTCGATCCCGGAGTTTAGCTAGTTTTTCTGGTCCTTCCGCTTGGAGGCGGTCTGCAAGAGCACGGAGTCGATCCGCTTTCTTGTGATAGAGCGGACGCATGTAGGCTTCGGTCACCGAACCGACCGCACGCAGAATGCTCTTCTCACCACAACCTGCACAAGCACCATCCCCAGAGACGAGCGCCTCGTAGTTTCGTCGTACCATGAGGTGATTCCGGAGAGCCGCTTCACGCGAACTTTCGGGTGTCTCATCTTGATATAGGCCGAGATACTTTTGGTTGGTGTCAGGTAACAAGCGAGAAAAGATCTGCGCAGTCGTGAGCTCTGAATTGAGTTCTTCGGTTTCTTCCGTCATTCGCAGAGCATCATGGTCACCGCAGACCTGGACGCACTCGCCACAACCTTTACAGAGATCAGAGACGAAGATCGAAAACAGGCCGCCTTCACCGGGGTTCTTCTTCTCGATCGATCGGAAAATGGCTGGCACGGCTGAATATGCGAGCGGTAGCAGGTCGATAATTTTGGTGAACTCGTCCTTCGTGGCTTGATTCAAGACCTCAAGGGCACTGACTTCCTCTCGGATAATCTTGTTGAAGGGGAGTTTCTCCTTGGCAGCGACAGCCGCTACCATTTTTGCACGGGCTCGTTCTTCGATGCCTGGAAGTTCCCCAATGAGGATCGTTTGCTGTTCCTTATCGCTGATGTAGTTCCTAGCGGCGGTTAGCAAGACGGTTTTAACCTCCTGTGCCGTGTTAGGAAGAGCCGTGTCAGGGCAGGCCGTGATACATTCCATGCACTGAGTGCAATTCTCTGCGATATAAACCGGCGTTTCCCGACGAGCGACATACTTAGATGCCGTAGCACCCGTGCCAGATCCCATGATGCCAATAGACGCAAGGGCTCCGGCTGGTTGGTGATAACCTAGTCCATTGCGGTATTCACTATCGAATTTAGAGAGCATCGCGTAGGGTGCTCGCTCGGTCTGTTCCTCTGGCGGAGCGCAGGTGCCACAGCCGCTCGCTTCGCAGCCAGCAGTGGCAGGAATCTGATGCTCGCCCATTGGGATGACAGGCGGCTTCCGCATGCTCGACGTATCGGGGTCTTCGATTTCGCCGTACTTGATTTCGACGACTCGATTAAAACCTTGCGTCATGACTTCCATGTTGGAATTCACGACTGCCTCTCCAAAGCGTCCGAACTTCTTCTCATACTGGTTTCTAACCGTTTCCCGGTAATTCTCTTCAGTAATATCGTTGTCAGCTAGGAAGCTGGATACGCGGAAGAACGCTCCGAGGAACGAGTTGCCTTGCATGCGCAATTGGAGATCAGCTCGATCGGTCGCTTTCTTTGCTACATCGAATCCTGGAAGGATAAAGACCCGGATTTTGTTGTCGCGGATGAATTTTCGATGTTTGCTTGGAATGCGCTGCCAGGCGGTTTCGGGGCTATCTTTTGATTCCCAAACCAGGCAGCCCCCAGGATTAATTCCTTCAACAGGATTGGTGTGGGTGAAGGCCTTGGGATCGCAGCAGAGAACGACATCAACGTGATTCAACTCACAGTTGACTCGGATTGGCTTGCGAGCAACGACCAAGTAGTAGTTGGTTGGTGCGCCTTTCTTTTCAGACCCGTATTTAGGATTAGCGCTGACGAACAGCTTGTCTTCGAGAACGCCGTGTTCGTCGTAGCTGGGGTCGCGCTGTGAGATCACATTGCCGAATTCTCCGATGATTGAGCCGAGGTTTTTCCCGGTTGTGATCATGCCCCAACCCCCGATGGAATGGAATCGAACGGCGATTGCTTTTTCTGGGAGAAGGGAAGGGGTTTCGCCTGAGATCACCGCATATGGGTGGTCGACACCCAGCACGAAGAATGTTTCACCGTCCTTCGCACTACGACCGTCTTTGCGACTGGCTTCCCCTTGTGAGAATTCGAATGCACCAAGGACGTGTTCGGGGCGGAAATCTCGAGAACCGACACCATAGGCGCCGCGGAAGATCCGGGGCGTTTCTTCTTGCTTGAGAGCGTGAATGTCGCCTCCGTATTTTGCCGCCTCGTGCGCTTTGCCGATGGCTGTACGAATGTCTCTAGCGAGCGGATTGTCTCCGGCCATGCCTTCGTCGGTTCGCTCAAGAATAATAATGTTTTTCTTCCCCTTGATTGCATCGATTACCGCATTTTCAGGGAACGGGCGGAGGACGTTCACATGGAGCGAACCCACCTTGACGTTCCGTTTTTCACGAAGGTAGTCGACAGCTTCATCAATATTTTCAGCTGCACAACCAAGGGAGATGAAGATCGTGTCTGCATCATCGGTTTTGTAACCGGTAACAAGCCCGTAGTAGCGTCCGGTCAATTTCCCAAATTCTTCGTAGGCGTCTTCGAGGAATTTTAAGATTGGTTCGTTGAAGTTATTTCGCCGAGCCACGATTCCATTGAAGTGATGCTCTTGGTTCTGAACCGGGCCGAGGAGAATAGGATTCTTGAGATCCATCATCTCAGGGACACGGCGGCGAGTGGGGCCAAACAGTTCTTTCTGGGTTGGAGTCGGGGATTCAATCATGTCCCCTGGAGCACCAAGAAACTCTCGAAGGAGCTCGGATTCGGGGGCGTAGTAGGTTCGCTCGGAGTGGGTCGTTAACATTCCGTCTTGAATGTTCATGCCTGGGTTAAGTGACAATTCATTCACTTTTCTCAAGATCACGGCCTGATCGGCTGCTTGTTGCGCCCCTTTGGACATGAGCATCGTCCATCCGGTATCTAAGGCAGCATTGAAATCATCGTGACCGCAGTGAACATTGAGGGCATGTTTGGTTAACGCACGGGCGCCGACCTCAACAACCATTGTCGAGCATTTTCCGGGAGCGTGGTAGTATTGCTCCATGGCATAGACAATTCCTTGCCCGGATGTGAAGTTCACAGCACGGCGTCCTGCAACCGAGTAGGCAGTTGCTCCGCCTTGTGCGGCGTGTTCGCCTTCACACTCGACGGCGATCTTTTGATCTCCGAAGACGTTGAGTTGTCCCTGGGCGAACGACTGTTGGTAGATCTCTCCGCCTTCTGTCGAGGGCGTGATAGGGTAGAAGATACCACCGTCGGTGATACGGGTTTCAACGTGTTCGGTCACCAATTGGTTGCCGTTACACGTGACGCGAATGCCCGGATACTTGGGCTTGTCTGTGGGGTTCGCTCCGCTGGAACCCTTAGCGGTGTTTGTCGTTGTTGCAGCTGAATCGGCCATAAAGTCTAATATCAATATCCGAGTTATCTCACATGATGTGATCGTCCATCGATCGCGCTGGAGTATACCTCAAGGATGCTCCAATTGGAAATCGAGCGTCCCTCGAAAGAGGATGATCATCGTATGTTAGCGCATATTTCACAAGATCGGAATTTGTGCGGCGCTTCGTGCTCTTGGAATTAACGGCGAAATCGACTCCAATTCCCGCTTATTGAAGGCTTGGGTGGCCGGACTCGTCAATCCAATAACGCATGGTTACCTTGGGGTTCTTGGGGAATGTTTCAACATTCTGGCTTCTTGAATGATTGAATCGGTGGAGCGAATCAACTACTGATGGGGTTCTTGGGGGCTTTGGGAGCCCTCTGAGGGCGATATACTCATGTTACCGGCAATTTTTGCTACTATTCTCTTCTGTTTTTCTGCTGTGTCGGCAAACCGCGCGACCCGGATGGCGGGTAGCGTGGAGGCCAATTTTTGGAGACTCCTCTTTGCGACTGGTGTCTTGGCGCTTTGGGCGCATGGATTCGGTGGGGGATTTGGGGGGCGTGCCTTCGGGGTGTTCTTGGTCAGTGGGGTGATTGGGTTTGGTGTGGGGGATGTGGCTCTTTATCTTGCATATCCGCGATTGGGATCTCGATTGACACTGCTCTTAGTGCACTGCTTCGCGGCCCCCTTGGCGGCTCTTGGAGAGTGGCTTTACCTGGGGACTACTCTCCTGTCTCTTATACACATCTGACGCTGCCGACGAGCGATCTAGTG